>JAAZAB010000199.1 GCA_012514555.1 Lentisphaerota bacterium | reverse complement strand
TTGGTGGTTGCTCTCATCCAAATCGCTATCGGGATCGGTATCGCTATCGCTATCGATCCCCAAACCGATCGCCAGGCGATAGACGTCCAATCTCCCATGCCCAAGGGCAATTGACCTTCCTTCTTCTTTCGATCCCGATAGCGATAGCGATTTCGATAGCGATGCCCCATCCAATATCCAAGGAATCCGATGAACATTGGGAGTTCCTTGTTGGATATTGGATATTCTCTTTCCAGGTTCAGTCCTGACCGCTGAACCCTGAACCCCGAAGCCTGAATCCAGAACCCCGGATTCCGCTCTATTTGTTGACCTGTTGATTGCGCTCCTGGTAGCTGTCGGTGCGCATGGCCTTGCGGCTGCGTGTGCTCATTGCGCCTTGCTTTTCCATGTCGTTCACCAGCGCATCTGTTTCCTCCGCCTTTTTCCTGAGCGATTCGTCCCTGAGTTCCAGGGCCGCCTTCTTGAGGTAGCCTGCTGATGCCTTCAGCTCCATCGCGGCCTCGCGAAGCTTGCCCTTGTCGGCCTGGTCTATGGCGCGGTCGCGGGCTTCGGCTGAGATGTTGACGACAACAGCGCGCTGGACCGGAAGGTTGACTGACGTTTCAACCTCGGCGTTGTTGTCGCTGAAGCGCACGCTGCCGCGGGCGCTGGTCTTGTGCCGGCTGCGGGTCAGCGGATTCTCATAGGCCAGGTCCACCGAGGCGACCTCGATGACCTCGCCCGGCTTTCCGGCCGGAAGCTCGACCTCGACCAGGGCGTACTTTTCCTGCCCGCCGTAAAGCTGGTTGAGCGTCAGCTCCACGACATTGCCGCGAATGCGCCCTTCGCGGCCTACCAGGCGCAGGGGGCGGATGCCGTTCGCGCATGAGAGCTCGATGGCCACGCCGCGGGCAGCAACGCTGAGCGCGTCCCTGAGCTCCGCGGCAAAAATGCGCGGCAGGTCGTCGCTGGATTCTACGAAGTACGTGTTTCCGTCCCCGGCCTGCGAGAGGCGGGTCATAAGGTCCTCGTTGTAATCCATGCCCACGCCCACCGTGGTGACCGCTATGCCTTCCTTGGCGAGCGCCGCGCCGAGCCGGGCAAGGTCCTCGGGCGAGCGCGGCCCGACGTTGGCCAGGCCATCGGACAGAAGAATGACGCGGTTGACGGCGCGCTCGGCAAGGTGCTTGCGCAGCTCAGCCGCGCCCTGGCTCACGCCGCCGAAAAGCGCGGTGCTGTTGCCGGCGCGGATTTCGCGGATGCGGCCCTCGATCCATTCCGTGTTCCGCGCGCTTTGGGCCGGGATGATCGTGTCCACGCGGTCGTCGTAAACGACCATTGAAAAGATGTCCTCGGGCCCGAGCCGGCGCAGCGCGGTGACGGCGGCGTCCTTGGCTTTTTCCAGCTTGGCCCCGCCCATCGAGCCCGAGCGGTCGAGAACCACCGCCAGGTTGATGGGCGTCCGCTCGCGCGTTGCCTCGGGCGCAGGCGCGTCGAAAGTGATCTTCAGCATGGCGCGCTGCCTGGCGCCGGCCGGCAGAACCGACCTGTCCAGCTCAAGGCGCACGGCAACCGGCTTAACCGGCGCCGCGGCGCAGGCCGGCCTGGCAATAACGCCTGCAAGTCCCGCGGCCAGCAATACGGATGCGGCGATGCAGTTGCGGCGAAGTGTCGTTGCGCGGGCGGTTTCGGTCTTCATGGCTGCTCCCTCCGGTTTGGGGTTTCTACCTTCAGCAAAGCGCACCCGCACTTTGCCGGTCCGGAGATAATTGAAGCCGATTGCGGAAAAAATGTCGTCATGTCCAGGTAAAAGGAATGTAAAAAAAATGTCACAGGATCGCGATCCGGAAGACAGGATTCAGTAGTCAGAATTCAGAATGGCCTGCGAATAAAACTCCAACTGGCATCCGCATTCTGTCTCCTGAATTTTTCTTCTGCCTTCTGGAGGGCGGCCGGCCTCGGCCGCCGAAGATGAAGGTATGTCCCCCGCGGAGGAGCAGAGGCGCAGGGCTGGTTTGCCTGCTTTTCGCGTTCTCGTCCTTCGTTCTCGTCCTTCGTCCTCGTCCTCGAACTTGGATATTGGACATTGGATATTTGCCTGAGAACGCAGGGATTCACGAACCCGACATTGACGCGGCTACAATAGCGCCGCTTGCCTCAAAGCGCCGAGCCCCCGCAGCGGTAGTAATCGCAGACGAGGCCGGTGACGCTTTTTTCAACCTGCGCTTGGGCGTGGACGATATCGCCGGGCCTCTCCTTCATCGCGCTTTCGTAAACCTGCCTGATTTCCGTTCCCACGTTTATTTTCGCTATGCCGTTCTTTATTGCTTCAAGAACATATGCCTGCTGTATCCCGGAGCCGCCGTGCAGGACCAGCGGTATTCCCGCGGCTGTTCGCAGCTTCTTGAGATGCTCGATGTCGAGGCGCGCCGCCGGCTTTTTCCTGTCCTTTGCCCCTTCAGCCAGCGCGCCGTGCACGTTCCCTATTGCCACCGACAGCCAGTCGACGCCTGTACGCCTTGCGAATTCCGCCGCCTGCGCGGCGTCGGTGAATCCCTTGCCCGACGCGAACAGCTCCTCGTAGTCGGGCAGGGGACCCTGCTCATGGCCCAGTACCGCGCCCAGCTCGGCTTCAACGGCAACGCCTTTTCCGTGAGCGATGTCCGCGACTTCGCGCGTGATCCGGACGTTCTCTTCAAAAGGCAGCCGCGATCCGTCTATCATTACGGAATCATAGCCGAAGCTTATTCCGTCTCTTATCAGCTTTTCCCAGTCCACGGTCCGGCCGTCCTCGTCAATTACCGGCACGTGGTCCAGGTGCAGGGCCGTATACTTTGGGTTGGCGTGCTTCCTGAATTCCTCCGCGACTTCCCTGAAACTGCGCGCGCCGAACTTCTCAACATCGGGCCGCGCCGCCTCGACAAGGGCAAAGGTCCCCGTTTTTTTCAGCGCGTCAATAATGGGCTTGATCATCGGCAGGTACGCCGCATTGAATGCCGGGACAACGGTTTGGTTCCTGCATGCCCTGTCCACTATTTCGGTGATTTTCATCGCTTCTCCATGTTGGGTTTCATCAGTCTTTCATCTTTCCCCGGGCCCGGCGCGGCCCTGCCATTCAGCCTGTATGGAGCAGTTCAACTGTTCCGCGGTTGTCTTCGCTCGCTGCAAGAGATTTATGTGAAACTTGCCGCTTGGGCGTTCCTTGTTGGATATTCGATTGCTCTTTCCAGGTTGAAACCTGCCTGTCCCAAAAGC
>JAAZAB010000019.1 GCA_012514555.1 Lentisphaerota bacterium | reverse complement strand
GGAGGCCGGGAGCGGAACGCCGCTGCCCGGATGGCTGGGCGTCATTGCCGGGCCGGACGCGGCGGACACGAACGGCCTGCCGGTGCGCGTGCTGGACCCCGGCGGGGCGTGCTTCAGGGAAATGCGCAGCGACAGCGGCGAGGTGGCGCTTGGCCGAGTGATCGCGTTTCGCGCGCGGCCGCTTGTCCCGCGGCCGGGCGCCGGGCTTTCCGGAGACTCAGCGCTGCTCGGCCTGGAAGACGGCCGCATCCTGCTCTGGACCCGGAAGCTCGGGCGCGGCCGGATTTTCGCGAGCGGCCTGGCGTTCACCCCGGAATGGAGCACGCTGCCGATGCGGGCCGGATTTGTCGTCCTTGCGCGCGCAATGGCGCTTGCCGGCGGGGCTGAAGACACGGGCGCCCAGCTGGTGGCAGGCCGGACATGGCATCCGCCCGCCGCCTGGACGCAGCTGTTTTTCCGGGTGAATGCCGTGTGCGGGCCGGCAGTGAAATGGGAGGGCGCCGTTCGCGACGGATTCGCCCCGGCTCGCGCCGGCGTTATGAGCGCGGCCGCGGCGGACAGCCCGGGCGCGGCGCGGCCCGGCCGGCCGGCGCGGCCGGAAATGCTGCTCTCAGTGCGGGCGTCGGAAGCAGAGGGTGTGTGGCGTTTTGTCGAGGGCGGCTCGGTTCCCGCTTTGCGCGGCGCCGCGCACTCGGTTGCCGGGTACCGCGATCCGGCGGCGCTTCTCAAGGCCGTGCGCGCGCGGGAAGCCGCGCGCCCGCTCCGGCATATTGCACTATTCCTCGCCATGGCCGCGCTGCTGGCCGAGGCGCTGGCTGCGACCCCGCGCGGGCGGCGGAACAAGGCGGAAGGCGGAGAAAGGGTGTAATCCGGGAGATTCGCAACGGTTTCCTCATCTTCGCAATTCCTTCCTCTTGCCGCGCGGAGGCGGTTGCGGTAATCTTCCGGGGTTTCGCGCGAACTTGAGCGCGGCAGGGTATTCTCAAACCGGGAAAGGGACATGACATGCAGAAGCTCGCGGTGTACGGCGGCCCCAAGGCGGTGAAGGACGGCGACGTGGTGAACAACTGGCCGCCGATCGACAAGATTGACCGGGACCTGGTCATGGCATCGCTTGAAAGCGGCCATCACACGTACGGCCCGAACTGCACCGCGCTCGAAAACGAATTCATGGCGTGGAACGGGAACAAGCACGCGATCAACGCGAACAGCGGAACGGCGGCGCTCCACATGGGCATTGCCTCGTGCGGCCTGGGCGCGGGCGACCACGTACTCGTGACGGCCTACTCGTGGAGCTCCAGCGCCACCTGCATAATGCACCACAACTGCATTCCCGTTTTCGTGGACATCAACTTCGACACCATGAACATCGACGAGGACCTGATCGAGGCGGCCATCACGAAGAAGACAAGGGCGATCGTGGCGGTGCACCTGCACGGCCTCCCGTGCAACATGGACAAGATCATGAAGATCGCCAAAAAGCACAACCTGAAGGTCATCGAGGACGCCTGCCAGGCGCACGGGGCGCTCTTCAAGGGCCGGAAGGTCGGCACGTTCGGCGACGCGACTGCGTTCAGCATGAACCAGAACAAGTGCCTGTGCTCCGGCGAGGGCGGCATAATGGTCACCGACGACGAAGAGGTGTACCGCGCGGCGCGCGCGCTGTGGTCGTTCGGCGAGACCCGGACGCCCTCCGAAAAGCGCGACTACCACGCCTACGCCCTGGGCTGGATGTACCGCAGCAGCGACCTGCCGGCCGCCATGGGCCGGGCCCAGCTGACAAAGCTCTCGAAGTACATCGCGATTCAGCGGAAGAACGGAAGCGTGCTTCTCGACGAGCTCCAGGGCGTTCCGGGCCTGATCCCGCCGACGGTGCCCAAGGACCGCGAGCCCAACTGGTACAACTTCGTGATCCGCATAGACATGGATCGAACCAGCTGGAAGGGCCCGCGCGCGCGGTTCCGCGACGCCGTGACGGAGGCGCTCTCCGCCGAGGGCGTGCCCAACTGCGTATGGCAGCATTTCATACTCCCCGACATGACCGTGTTCAAGGCCCAGAACGCCTATGGCCAGGGCTGCCCGTGGTCCTGCCCTTACACCAAGCCGGTCAAGTACGACGTGTCAAAATTCCCGAACGCCCTGCGGCACTGCGAAACGCACACGTGCATCATCAATCCGCTGCGCATTCCGAATGGCGTCAAGGCTGCGAAGGCCGTTGCCCGGGGTGTCCGGAAGGTGTTCGAGAACCTGGACCAGATAGATCCGGACAGGATTCTCAAGAAGGCGTGACGACGTTGCCGCGGTTGAGCAGGAATTCCGGGTCCAGGGCGGCCTTGCTGCGCCGGACCTGTTCAACGGCGGCCTGGCCGTAGCAGCGCAGGAAATCCCTGCGCTTGCGCTTGCCCGTGCCGTGCTCGCCGGAATAGACTCCGCCGAGGTCGGCGGATTTCGCCACGATCCCGTCGTAGACGTCAACGGCCCTTTGGACGCTATCCTTGTCCGGCAGGATGGTGAAGTGCAGGTGGCAGTCGCCGAGGTGCCCGAAGGCGACGTATTCGAGTTTTTCGGCGGCCAGGCGGCCGTGCGTGAACTCGATGAATTCCTTGAACCGCCCGCGGGGAACCACGGTGTCCGTCATGATCGTGTGAGTGCCGCGCTTCTTCACGATTTCCAGCGCATTGGCCGGAAGCGAGTGGCGGGCTTCAAAGAAGAGCGTCCGCAGCGCGTCCGTGTCGAGCATGAGCACCTTGTCCGCGTCAATGCCGCATCCGGCGCCGGAAAATATTTCGAGCCATTGTTCGGCGGCCGGGCCGGGGTCCGGCTCGCGCAGTGGGGCCTGGATGTAGACTCCGACCTGGTCCGCGCCGCGAAAGAACCGGTCTTCGTGGAGCATGGCATGGCGGCAGTTGACTCCGAAATACTCGAACGCGGACAGGGCGCCTGGATCATTCCCGAGTTTTTCGCTGACATGCATAAGAAGGCGGATCGCCTCCGCTTCCCCCGGCAGCGAGATGAAGAAATCCAGGTGGTCCGGGACCCTGGGCATCAGCCGGAGGCGGCAGGCGGTGACGAGGCCGAAAATGCGTTCGCTGCCGACCACGAGATCGATGAAATCGGCGCGCCCGTCCGGCGCGGACCAGGGGCCGCCCGCGTTCTTTATGCGGGGCCGCGGGTATGACGGCACGGGCCACCGCGTTTCCGAGCCCGCGCCGGCAAGCGTGAAGGCTCCGTTTTCTGAGACCCACTCCCCGCGCCGGGCTTCCACGAGCAGTCCGTCCGGAAGCAGGAAGCGGACGCCTTCAACCCATGCGCGAATGGCGCCGGTTTCGCCCGGAGTGAAGCCCGACGCATTGCAGGCCAGCGCGCCGCCGAGCCATGCTTCCTTCCGGCTTGTGGGGTCCACCGGGAAAACGAGGGCGCGCCCGCTCCGGCGCAGGACAAACTCGCGCAGGTCTTCGAGGGGAATGCCCACGGGCGCGGCAACCGACCGGGCCCCGGCATCCAGCGCCGGTTCGGGCGTGAGCATTTTGGCCGTTGAAAGCACCAGCCCTTCGGACGGGGTGGCGCTGCCCGTGAGATTGGTGCGGCCGCCGGAAATCGTGACCGGAATGCCGGCCCGGCGGCAGGCCCGGAGCGCCACGGCGCACTCGCGCTCGCTCGAGGGCCGGCACAGGGCCTGGGCCGAGCCCGGCAGGTTGGAGCTGTCCTGGGCAAACCCGGCCACGATGTCGTGATCCAGCGTGAACTCGACGCCGAAATGTTCAGCCAGGAACGCCGCTATTTCGGGCAGCGCTTCGCGGCCGCGATGCGCGGAAGCAAAGGCATCAAGCGCCCGGTATTCGGACGGCTCGAGAACAGGCTGAAGCAAAACGCGGCTTCCGGACATGCAGACGGCTCCCTGGCTCGGAAAAACGCTGGCCATTATCCGAGGATGTGGTTTAATTGGCAATACATTTGTTTTCAATCATGATCCCATACAAACAAGAGACGCGCCTCCAGGGCATTCCGGTCAGCGACGGGGTGGCCGTGGCGCGCGTGTGCCTTTTCAACGAAGACCGCCACAACAACCTGGCCGCGAACAGGGTTGAGGGCGAAGGCGCGGAGCGTGAATGGGGCCGCGTCGAGCGGGCGATAAAGCTCGCGATTGGGCGCCTTGAGGCGCTCAAACGGGACGTGGCGGAAAAAATCGGGAAGGCGGAATCGGAGATTTTCACGGTCCAGCAGATGATATTGAACGACGAAAAACTGCAAGCCGAGATACGGCAGGCGCTCGAGGAAAAAGCGGCGCCCGCCGAGGTTGCCGTGGCAGCCGTGTTCGAAGCCTACGAGCAGAGGCTCAAGTCTCTGGACAGCGAGCCGCTGCGGGACCGCGCCTCCGATATCGGCGAAATCAAGCGCAGGGTGCTTGACCTGCTGAGCGATATGAACCCGTCACTCATGTGCGACGGGCAGGATCATTGCCAGCGGGGCCGGAACCGGATTGTTGTCGCGGCGGAGCTGACCCCGACGCTTGCACTTGAGCTCGACACCGCGGATATAAAGGGGTTCGTGACCGAGCGCGGGGGAAAAACCTCGCACGCGGCCATCCTGGCCCGCGCGCTGGGCATTCCGGCCGTGACGGGGCTGGCCGGAGTGCACGGCCTTGTCGGATGCGGAACCGAGGTGCTGCTCAACGGCCACACGGGCGAGGTGATTTTCTGGCCCTCGGAGCAGGCCAAGGCCGCAATCCCGGCATTGCGGAACAAGGTTAAGGCCGAGTCGGAGCCCATGGACCCGGTGCCGGGCCTGGCGGTCATGGCCAACCTGAGCTCGGCCGCCGATGCGGAAGAGGCGCTCGCCTTCAGGGCGGAGGGCGTCGGCCTGTACCGGACCGAGTTCGAATTCTTCGCTGCCGGGCGGCTGCTTTCCGAGGACGAGCAGTACGAGCGATATCGCCGGGTTGTCGAGCGCATGGCAGGCAGGCCGGTGACGTTCCGCCTGATCGACATCGGCGGCGACAAGACCGCGCCGTTTTTCGGATTGGAGCGGGAGACGAACCCCTATCTCGGGTTCCGCGGGTCAAGGCTGCTGCTGGCGCGCGAAGACCTGCTCGTGCCGCAGGCGCGGGCGCTCGCGCGCGCCGCGCGGCACGGGCCCGTCCAGGTGCTCTATCCCATGATAGTGGATCTCGACCAGTTCCGCCTGATGCGCAGCCGCTTTGACGAGGCAACGGCCGGACTCGACGCCAGGGCGCTCCGGCACGGGATCATGTTCGAGGTGCCGTCCGCCTGTTTGCAGGCGCAGCCCATTCTTGCCGAAGCCGACTTCGGCAGCATAGGCACAAACGACCTCATCCAATACCTGTTTGCCGTTGACAGGAACAACGACAGGGTGTCGTACGACTTCGTTCCGGAACGCCCCGTTCTATGGACGGTGATCGGCCAGGTGGCGCGCGCGGGGCTGGACGCGGGCAAGCCGGTTTCCATCTGCGGTGAGATCGCCGCCGACCCTCATTTTGTCCCCCGCATACTGGAGGCCGGGATTGCGATCGTCAGCGTGAGCCCGCGCTGGATTCCGGCCGTGCGCCGTGCCGCCGCGGCTCGAAAGTGATTCCCGGGCAGGCGCCCGGGCCGTCAATGCTCAAGGGCGCGGGCCTGCGCTGTAGCCGCGTCGCTGTGCGACGCGCTCCTCCTCAAGCCGAAGCGTTCCGCCTCTTCTGTGCCGAAGCATTCCGCCTCTTCTGTAGCGCGCCACGGCGTGGCGCGATTTCGCGGATAATGCGGGTGCGGAGCCCCGCGGACCCGGTGGGGTGGCCAAGCTTAATCCTTCCGCCTCTTCTGTAGCCGCGTCGCTGTGCGACGCGCAGGAAAAAGCGTCGTTACAGTTTAGGAAGACAGGATTTAGAAGTCAGAATTCGGAATGGGAATCCGGGAATAGGCACGTTGCTGCGGCAAAAGAACGCCGCGGGGCAATTCCCGGCGGCCGGGGCCGTCCGCCCTCCAGGGCCGCGCTCAACCCGCTCGGCTCATTCCCGGCTACATAAGGCAAGTTGAACTGCTTCATATAGGGTCAATGCGCAAGGGCGCGGGCCTGCGCCTCGGTCACCCCGGCAACGGCGATCCGCTTGCTCCGTCCGGCCATGCCTGAAATGATTGCCACCTGGTTCCGCGCAACGCCCAGTTCTCCGGCAAGGAACCGCACGAGCTCCAGGTTCGCCGCTCCGTCCACGGGCGGCGCGCGCAGCCTGACCTTGAGCGCGCCTCCGTGCAGGCCGCAGATCGCGCTCTTTGCCGCGCGCGGACACGCGTGCACGCTCAGGACAACACCTTCGGCGGTTCCGCGCACCCAGCTCATAACCCGCCCCGGGGCCGCGGACGCCCGCAGCGCGGAAACGGGAATGCCGTGACCGAATTGACCATCGCGGAAAATTCCTTTCCTGAACCCTGTCCTCCCATGGACATTTGCCAAGATAGACAGTATAGCCAGGCTCCGGCGCAATGCAAAGCCGGGATTTTCCTGCGTTTTCATCTTGAAACCCAAGTTGACTACTTGTTACATCCTTGATTTCCTGAACCCGGATACCTTCTGATACCTTAAACAGGGAGTGCAATAATGAAGACGGCTGTGCTTGGGTCGGGAAACGGCGGCTGCGCCGCAGCGTTTGACTGCGCCGCGCACGGGCACGAGGTTCGCCTCTTTGATTTCGACGCGTTCCGCGACAACATC
>JAAZAB010000198.1 GCA_012514555.1 Lentisphaerota bacterium | reverse complement strand
CGAATCGCAAGCGAACCGCACTGTGGGCATTCGAACGCGTTGAAACGATTCGGCACACGATCCTCCAACGCGCCGGAAGACTGTCCATGCCATCCGGAAGACACGTTTTAACATTCTGTGCCGGAAATGACCTCAAACAGCGCGTCCTGCATATTCTTCAGGCCCTCGCGACCTGAAAAACATGCAACGTTGGAGTTAACCGTCATGTCTTCAACCGCGACACTCGGTCCGAACCGGTCAATTTCGAAATCAGGCACTAAATATCACATATGAGGAGCATAATCAAGAAAATCGCGGTTCATGCTCATGAGAGGGAAACGCGAGGACAAAGTGCCGGAGTGACGCGGATTTCTTCCTCTGGAGATACGCCAGGCAAAAGGCCAGGGCTAACAGCCATGTGTTCTTGAGCAGGCACTCGACGAAAGAACTGAACCAGGCGTTCTCGACGACCCGAAGCTCGCAAAAACGATTGTCCTGACGAAGGCAAAACCCGACTTCAGTCCCCGAAAGACGGTCGTATGTTTCGGGAATGACCGGGGAACTACCGCCTCTCGCCCTTCTGAACCGCTGCACGCCCGAAGGCCGGCCGGCGAGGACCGGGCTAGTCCAGGGACAGGCGGCAGGTCAGGGATTTCCCGGGAGTCCGGAAAACCCCGACTTTATACACTCCGTTCCTGTTGGGAACCGTGAAGTCCTCGATCCGCGAAGTCGTTTTCGAAGGCCCCAGGGCGGCAACCTCATAATTGTGCCCCCGATAGGAAACCTTGAAGCCCCGCATTCCGGACGTGATCCTGGACACATGGCTGCCGTCGGTCTGGATGAGCGGCACCTGGACAAGCAGGGAATCAACCGGCTCGGAGGCCTCGTACGTCACCGTGATTCCCGCTTTTCCCATCTCGTAGGTTTCGACGAGGCGTTCGCAGCCTGGGAGTCCGGAATAGGTCAGGCTGAACCTCACCCCGGTCGGCGTTTCAAACAGCCTTTTGAATTCCACCGAACCGATCTCGGCGGAGCAATCGGAAAGCCAGAAGACCCGGCCGCCCGTCTCCCACCCCGGCCCGACGGCCACGTTGCGCGGCGCCTTGGACGACGAGACCAGGAATTCGGGCTCAGCCGCGATCGGAGTGGAGAGCGCCGTTTCGGTCAGTACTCCCGCCTTGTGAATCCTTCCCAGCCCAGTGGCGTCGTAGTGCAGATCGGCCCTGGTGTCGATCTCCAGGAAATACCCTGAGCAGGCCGCGAAGACCTTATGGAAATCGCCGTTCAGCTCGACGACATAGTTGCCCGATTCAAAAAGCAGCGGATGCTCCTCGATGCCGGGATCCGCGACCAACCCGGCAAAGCCGAGCTGGCTCGCGATCAGCAACGAATAAGCTCCATAGAATCCGTAGCCTTTTTGCCGGCCGTGCTGGGAATCCGGCGGAAATTCGTTCTTGATGAACCGGACGGGACGGAGGTCGAGCCAGCGCCGTATCGAAAGGGCGGAGAGCCGGGCGGCGCGCTTGAACAACCCGGCGAGTTTGAGGTCGCCCTCTTTTTTATATCTCGCGGCTTCGAATTCGAAAAGGAGGGCGGACGTCGCCTCACAGAAATTCTGTTGGTTGCTCCGGCCGCCGAAGGGGAATTCGCCGGTCGGAGACATCGCCAGAAGCATGGACAGGGCTCCGCGGCGCAGCGTTTCGGAAAGCTCTTTCCGGCCGGGACCGTCGTATCCGAAAAAGAGGAAAAGGCTGAGATTCATGCGTGGTACGGCGTCATAGGTCATGGGATTCGCCGGATCGCGGTACATGCCGAGCGCCGTGAACCGCGGCATCTGGGTAGCCAGGTGCTCCTCGATGAAATCCTGGTTGGCGGCCACGCCCTCCTTTTCCTTGAACATCTCCCCAGCCAAGGCGAAGGTCGTGTAGTTATGGAGTTCCGACGGGGGAAGCTTGCCGAGGACGACGCCGTAGTTCTTGGCCGGGTCGAAGCCGCCGAGAAGGCTGCGCCAGCGTGCGACCGTGGCCTCGTCCGTCCGGTTCTTGAGGGCGATGTAGCCGAGCATGAGCTCTTTGGTATAGAATTCGGCGCCGGCGACGGGCCGCCGGTCGGCAGCGGCGAGATCCTCGGCGGCGGCGGTCAGGGCCCTCCGACAGTTGTCGACCAGATCGAGGCAGCGGTTGCGGATGATCAGCCCTGCCAGGGCCCCGACGAAACGGGGCGTCGCCGTCGGCGTCTCCTTATGAACAAACGGATCGATGATCCGGCCGCTCGCATCCTGCCAGACGACGGCCTGGCGGACAATGGGCTCGCTCAAATCGGCATACAGCCTCTCGTCGACGCCCGTCGGCGTCCAGCTGCGGCCGTCGATCTCCCGGCGAAGGAGATCTTGGATCTTGCCTTCAAGCGGATACGGAATTCGAGGATTTTCAGGTTCGGCCGGCGGCCGGGCTGCGATTGCGGAGGCCGCCAGGATCAGGAGGAAGGCCAGAGGGAGGGCTTTTTTCGTCCGTTTGAGCATCTCCCGCATCTTAATCCATCGTAGACGCTCAAGACAAGCTTTTTCGTAACCGTTCACGGATTTGAAATGATCTTGGTGATTTTGGTCATTATGGGTTATGTTAGCCGCCACGATGGCGGAAAGCAAAAGGAAAACAGGTTGTCCTCGTTGCGCGGAACTGGAAGCGAGCGT
>JAAZAB010000197.1 GCA_012514555.1 Lentisphaerota bacterium | reverse complement strand
GCGCGGAAACGAACAGGACCTGGGATGGGATGAAGACGCTCACTTCAGGGCCGGCCGCGAAAACGCGGGACTTGCCGGTGTCGCCCTCGTTTCCGCTGTCATCGGTGACCTGCCAGGAGCAGTACCCGGCCATGCCGACATCAACGGTTTTGAAAATCGTTTTGCCAAGGCCCCATTCGAAGTGAAAATCGTTGCCGGGCGTGTATTCCGCGTCATTTTTTTCCGAGTGCACTTCATAGCGGGCGAGCACTGAAGCCGACCATGTCTTTTCGGCGTCGGCATAGACGGTGCCGCCGGCCGTTAACATGGCCGTCCACATATCCTTGCCGGGCGATGCCATGTTGTCCTTGTCGTACAGTCCCGTGGGAATGTAGCCGCCGGCGGCCACTGCCGCGTCAAAGCGGTCACCGTGCCAGCTTATGCCCAGGGGCTCAACGCAAATGTCGCCGATCCCCGTCTTGCTGTCGTCCACGGCCATCGCTCCGATTGAGACGTCGGTTTTGAGGACCGGCAGGATGGCGTCGGCGAAAAAGTTGCCCCCGAGAATTTCATACTTCGACACCCAGATCACGCGCGGGACAAGCGCCCAGACGCTAAGGTCGAAGTCCACGTCCATCTTATCGCCGCCGCTGTCCCGCATGGTGTCGGATTTGTAGTACACTCCATACAGCCTGCCGTAGATGCCCGGCGGAGGCAGGGTGCCGGCCTTGATGCCTTCCACGCCGTTGACGTAGTGGGGGTCGCTTGCCGACCCTGTCGAGGGCAGAAAAATTGCCGCTGCAATCGCCGCCATGCCGAGTCTAAGGATCTTCATTACAACGTCCCTCCTTTGGGTGTGCCGGAGATCGGCCTTTCCAGCCAGAAAATATCAAAGCCGAACGCATGCGCAAGAATGAAATCGCCTGAAATGCGCGTGTTCGAGCCCGCGGTGTCGCAAGCCGGAAATCGTGAAAACCGAAACCTTGCGCCTCTTCTCGTTCCCGCGTTTAACCTGAAACCGTGCAAAACAGGGCTTTGGCTATACGGTTGCGGCCGGGATTTTATACTGGTATTATGAACCTTGTTTTTGTAAAAACCGGGCGCCTGTCGCGACAGCTGATGCGGTGTCTATGGGCGGGGCAGCCCGTCGAAATAATGCTGAAGAAGCGGATTGGAGAAGCGAATGAGCGTAGAACGGATTCCATGGGTCATGGTCGCCCTGGCTGATGCCGCCGGAAGCGAGCGCATGGCGCAGTCCCTCCGGCTTGCCGGCCATGAAGTGGCGTGTTGCGATTCGGCAGGGTCGGCAATTGAAGCCGTTGCCGCGCGGAACATGCCGGCGCTGGCAATTCTCGATCTGGCGTTGCCGGATCGCAGGCAGTGGCTGAAAGCGCTGAGGTCGGGGGAGGCGGGAAAGGGCAGGAATAGGCCGCCTCTGCTCGCGGTTGCGGCGCTTGAGTCGGATGCGCCAGCGGCGGAAGCCGATAGCGTGCTCAAGGCGAACGGGTTTCTGCGCCTGCCCTGCTCCGACGACTGCCTTGCGAACGTAGTCGAAGCGCTGCTGATGCACGCGAACTCATCCGTCTATCGCCCGCTGGTCCTCGTTGTGGATGACAGTCCGGAAATGCGCAACATCCTGAACGTCAGCATGTCCGCGCACGGGTTTCGTTTTCTCGAAGCCTCGACCGGCGCGGAGGCTCTTGAATGCGCGCGCGCGAACGCGCCAGACGTGATCGTGCTGGACCACATATTGCCGGATGCCAGCGGGCTGGCGCTCATGCCCGAACTGCAGTCCGGCAGGGACCCCACAATCATCGTGATCACCGGCGACCCGACCGCGTCGCTGGCCGATGATTACACCAGGCTGGGCGCCACCGCATTTGTGCGAAAGCCCTTCGGCGTATCGCTGCTGATAGAGATGATCGGCAACCTGTGCCGGGGACAAGTTCCCGGGCCCGGGGCTCCGGAAGGCAACGGGATTGCCGCGGACGCCTTTTCGCGGAAGCTGGAGCAGGAACTGCGCCAGGCCCGGGAGTCCCTCGCCCGGCGAGATTGCCGGATCGCCGACATGGAGCGGGAGGTGAACGAGTTGCTCCTGGAACTCGGAAGGCCGGCCCGATATCCGGCCGCGCCCTGATTCACGGCCTGCCATGAGAACCATGCATTTGATATACGCGCTGGCGCTGCTCTGGATTTTCGCCTTGCCGCTTGCCGCGGCGGAGGCGCCAAAGGTAGAAGTCCGTGCCACCCGCGACCAGGTTTACATTGGCGAGTCGTTTGTCCTTGAAATACTGATATCCGGCGCCTCGGACGCGGCCGAGCCGGACCTGTCGCAACTCCGGGATTGCACGGCGCGGTTCCTTGGCAGCCAGAATCAGAGCAGCAGGCTGATTACGTTCATCAACGGGCGCATGCAGTCCGAGGTGCACAAGGCCCGCCTTTTTGTCTACGAGATCACACCCCTAAAAGGCGGCGAGTTTCATGCAGGCCCAATCCACGCGACCATCGGCGGGCAGACATACGTTTCGGACGGCGCCCGCGTGCGCGTGACCGCCATCGAGCCCCAGGAGTGGGTGGAAATCGAGATTACGGCGTCGCGTTCCCAGGTTCTGCCGGACGAGCCTTTTGAAATCGGGTTTCGCCTGCGCCTCAAAGCCCTCCCGCCGCCGCACGACGGAATTGACCCCCTTTTCCCGAACAGTCCTCCGCAGGTCAAGGCCGGCTTTTTCAATCCTGACCCAATACCCGGCCTGAAGGCGCTCGATTTAAGCCGCCTGCTTAATACGCGGCTTGTTGAAAATCCGAATCTTCCAGGCTGGCACATCAACGATTACACCTTGCGCTCGGACCGGTTAGGCTTCGGGTTTTTCGGCATGCCTTCCCCGTTTCAGGAAAGCCGGAAGGCGCGGTTCATGTTCGACCGCGCCAGGGTTGTCAAGGACGGTCGCTCTTACTGGCAGTACGAATTCCGGCTTTCCTACACGCCGGAGGAGGAGGGTGCGTACGTTTTCGGGCCGGCCGAATTCAAGGGGCCGGTTGCCGTCGCCGTGGACGCGGCAGGGCAGGGGGAAGCCCGCGACATCTTCGCGGTGGGCCCGGCTTGCACCGTGCGGGTCGTGCCGCCGCCCGAGGAGGGCCGTCCGGATTCGTACATTGAGACGCTTGGCAGCAACCTGGTCGCAAAGGCGCTGCTTGACGCGGGCGAATGCAAGGTTGGCGATCCCCTGCAATTGACCCTCCTCCTGTCCGGCGCCGTGCGGCTGGACAGGATCGTGCCCCCGAAGCTTGGCGCTAACACGAACCTGACGCGGAACTTCGACGTTTATGACGACAACGTGCAGGCCTTGAAGACGGACGGCGGAAAACAGTACACGTATACGCTGCGCCCGCTACGCGAGGGAATACTCACGATTCCGCCCGTTGAAGCAAGCTACTTCGACACGTCGTCGCGGAGCTACGTCACGGTCAGCACCGAACCTTTGAAGGTGCGCGTGGCCCCGAGCGCGGAAGTGACCGCCGCGCAGGTCGTCGGAGGCCGCACCAATGAGAGCCCGGCCGGCGGTCCGGATGCCGCCCTGTTTGCGCCCGCGCCTTTCCGGACAGGGCCTGAAGGCTCATCGAATGCCCCGCTTTGGCCTGACTGGCGTGTTGTTTCGCTGCTCCTGGCTTCGGGGCCGGCCTTGTATGCCGCGAGCGCCTTCTCGATGGCTCTGGCCCGACGCCGGCGCGAGCGGGCCGGAGCGGTGCGCGCCGCGCTCGCGCTGTCCCGCGCGGTTGCCGAAATGCGAAGGGCGTGCCGGGATGCTCCGGAGCTGTCGGACCAGGCCGTCTGCTCGGCTTTCAGGTCGTACCTGGCCGACCGCCTGAACGTGCCCGCCGGGGCGATCACGCCGGGCGATGCCAGGCGGATGCTCGAAGAGGCGAAGGCCGATCCCGCGGCCGCCGCCGGGTTCTGCTCGGCGTTCGAGAACGTGTTCAGCGCCGGTTACTCGGCCGGACCGGGCTCGGAGCGCATTGATCCGGGACAGGCTGAGGCTGTTCTCAACGCGCTTGAAGCCGGTTGGAAGAGGGGGAGAAAGGCATGATGCGGCGCCTGTTCATTTTGACTGCCCTGGCCACATGCGTCGCGGCGTCCGGCGCCGGGGAACGGGCCGAACACCGCTTTCTCTGGGATGAGGCAAATGCCAGGATGCTTTCAGCCCGGACTCCCGGCGATGTCCTGCAGGCCGCGGAATCCTATGCGAGGCTTCTGGATTCGGGCGTGCGGAACGGAGCCCTTTTCTACAACATGGGCACCGCGCTGCTGCTTGCCGGCCGCGATGGCGACGCGATCAAACTGCTGCTGCGCGCGGAGCGGTATGAAGGCGCCCGGCCGGATGCCAGGCACAACCTCCGGATCGCGATTGCGCGCCAGGAGAAACACGGAATTCCGGGAGCCTACTGGCCGCGCATCCTCCTGTTCTGGCATTACCAACTGCCCGCGGAACGACGCGGACTCGCCGCGGCCGCCGCTTTTTTCGTGTTCTGGCTGGCATTGACGGCAAGGCAGAGGCGGCGGGCTCCGGGAGCAATGCTCGCGGCCGCGCTGGCCCTTGCCGTTTTTTTCGTCCTTGGAATGAGTTTCGCCGCGACCCTGTACCAGGAAGCCGTTGAGCCTATACGGAGCTTTTCAACTGCTCCGCGGTGATGCCTTCATCATCGGCCGAAGGACACGTTCACGGAAAACGAATGTCGCGGACGAGGACGAGAAAGGCGCGACGGGAATGGCCTTGCTGTGCGGCGCGCTAACGCGGATTAACGGCCAACGCGGAATGTCCAGGGAATCCGATGAATATTGGGTATTCCTTGTTGGATATTGGATATTCGATTGCTCTTTCCAGGTTCAGCCCAGGGGGGAGGCGGGTTCACTCGGCGTATTCGGACTGGTCGTCGTACTGCGTTTCGTAAATGTCCGAAAGCGCCTCGTCCGCGTCGGGAAGAGGGTGGAGGTCTTCGAGGCGGCCCGGCGCGACGAGGCAGGCCTGCCACTCGGCAAACAGCATGTCGCCGCGCCGCTTCTTCAGGAACTGCACAATGTCGCCGCGGATCGCGGCGAGCGTCGCATGGTCCGCCGGTTTGCGCTGGGCCACGAACCCTATAAGCATTCCGCCGGTGACCGGCATTGTATCCATGACTTCGCCCTCGTTGCGGTTGATGGCGGCGCGCATCAGGGTCTGGAAGGTGTCGGATTCCGTCTCGGCGCCCGACGCGATGGTGAACGGTTCGGTAGTCGTGGCTTTGAGCTTGAACGGAGCCAGCGCCGACTCGAAAGATTTGCCGCTCTTGACGGCCGCCTTCACGGCTGTCAGGATTTCATCGGCTTTCGACTGGAGCGCGTCGAAAGCGGCCTTTTCCCGGGCCGCTTCCAGGGCCTCGGCCTTGACCTCGTCGAAGGCAGGAATCCTGGCGTCGGTCTTTCTTTCAAGGGCGATCAGGTAAACGTTCTTTTCGCCGTTCAGCGGAAAGCTGAAGTAGTCGTTCGGAGTATTGCGCAGGCTGAAGGCGGTCCTGGTGAAGTCGGGGCCCGCGTCAGGCGCTTCCGGAACGAACTGGCCGGCGGCGAAAAGCGCCGTGGTCCTGATATTCAAACTGAAAGCCGCGGCCGCCTGCTCGAAGGTCGGGGCCGTATTGTCGCGCGCCGGGGTGAGATACACTTCGAACTCGGAAGCGCGGTCGCGCGCAGCGTGCAGCGCGTTTTCCCGGGCCAGCGTCATCCGGATGTCCTCTTCAACCTCTTCGAGCGGCGCCGTGAAGGAAATATCGTTCGTGTCGGTCGAGGTGAACTTTTCGATGTTCGCGTCATAGTAAGAGGCAACTTCGCTGTCCTCGACCGCCCCGACGTCCACCTGGTCATCAATAGAAAACGAGGCGATCTTGACCGCGGCTTTTTCGGGGATCCTGAATTCAGGCGTGTTCCGGTCATAATAGGCCCTCGCGTCGGCCTCGTTGACCTTGACGCCGGGCTCCACGTCCTCGAGCTTCAGCCGCGCGTAGCTGACAATGAACTCGTCGTACAACTGCCTGAACGTCTGTTCAATTTCGGACGGGGCCACCCATGTGTACTGGGCGAGTATGAAGCGGATTTTTTCGATCAGGATTTCGTCCCGCACGAACCGCTGGAACTGCGCCTCGTGGCAGTCCAGCTTCGGGAGCACGGATGTTATGAAGGCCGAGTAGCGCGCGGGGTCGAACTGGCCGTTGTCCAGGAAAAACGGCTGTGATCGGATGGCTTCGAACACCTCGGAGTCGGCCACTGTCAGCCCGAATTTCGGCGCCTGTCGGAGCGCGGCCACCCTTTTCCATGCCATCAGGCGCAAGGCCGTTTCGAGCTTGGGCGTCACGCTCACCGGGCGCCCGTACATGAGGCCGATGGCGAGACGGGAATCGAACCTGGCCTTTTCGAATTCAGCATGGGGCACGCCCTGTCCATCGAGCTTGCCCATCAACCCCTGGTTGTCTTGCTCCTGCACGCCGCCCGTGTCGGTTGTCCATGCCACGAAAGAGACGATTACAAGGAAGGCTATTATGCCCCAGACTATCCGGCTTCGAATGAGCTTGTTGAACCTGGAAATAAACATCATTGCGCGTTGTTCCTGAATGACGGTTGATCGAATAGGCGCCTCGCTCGGCCGTGCTCCGTGAAAAGCGCCATGACAAGTACCCTAGCGGATATGGCGCCTGTCGGTCAATGCCATATTATTGAGGCGAACGCAGGTTGACATGATGCTCCGAGCGGTCCGCCGCCTGCTGGAGCAGCACCGATACGCGGGTGGCTTCGAGGCAGTCGGCGGTGTCCGGTTCGCCGGCCGGGTCCCCCAGGACATCCGAGATGATGCGGTCAAGGTATGGCAGGGGAATCGAGGGGTCGGGCGCAATGTGTGTAGCCTCATTGTCGCCCTCCCCGTGGAACGTGATGCCTGCCTGAGTGCAGGATGTTTCCAGGACGCCGCCGCGGCACCAGACCGTCGTCCGCCAGTAATAAGGCGTTCCGTAACCGAAGCTGTCGGGCGAGAAATATGAGACGTCGCCCAGGACGCCGGCGCCGTTGTCGAGCGTGAGCATGGCCTGCCCCGCGTTCTGGAAGAAGGGAACCTCGCCGAATCCGGCGTTCCACGCGCGCGCCGCCTCGATATATGCGAAGCGCCGGCCCGTGATCCAGGGAATGAAATCAGCGGCATGAACGGCGATGTCGTTCAGAATGCCGCCGTGCAGGCCCGGCTCGAAATACCAGTCCGGCCTGCCGCGGCCATGGAGCAGGGGATGCTGCCCTCCGAACGATATCGCGCGCACCTCGCCCGCCGCGCCTTCATGAATGAGCCTGCGCAGGGCCCGGAAGCGCCCGTCCCCGCGCAGGTCGAACTGGGCGATCACCGAAAGCCCCTTTTCCCGGGACAGACGCGCAATGGCTTCGTATTCGGCAACCGTGCAGCACAGCGGCTTGTCAGCCAGGACGTGCCGCCCCCGTTCCAGCGCCGCCCGGACAAGCGCGCCGCGCCCCGCGTAGTGCTGGCCGACGGCCACCACGTCGCAGTCCACCTCGTCGAGCATCCGTTCGAAGCTCGAGTGCGTCAGGATCACGCCGTCTTCCAGGCATGACGCCCGGGTCCGCTCATCCTCTTCAGCGGCGGCGACTATCACGGCCGCGGGATGGGATTTCAGGGCTGAATGCGCCATCGTGATGTGGCCGTGGCGGAAGCCGGCAAATGCAAAGCGTACGCTCATGAAGTTTCTCGGATCCGGGAATGCTATTCCTCCCGCAGCGAGGCGATGAACCTGTCGGCCTGGGAAATCGCCGCGTCCATATCGCGAACCAGCAGGTCCACGTTGGCTTGAACGCTGATGAGCTCGTCGCCCAGCCCGGCGATCGCGCGGGCGTTGAGGTTGTGTTTCATGAATAAAACCTGGTCGCGCAGGGGCACGAGCACCGGCTCAAGCTTGGCCTCGGCCGCCCGCATCGCCTCGATCAGCTCCCTGTATTTTTCCCTCGTGACATCGTATTTCCTCTGGCTCGACCGCCGCAAGGCGTCGCTGGAGTACTGCTTCATTTCAGCGCGCCATTCGCTGAAAAGCGCTTCAGACACATCCTCCACGGCGTCTATGCGGCTCCTGACCGCTGCCGCCCCTGCTTCGCTTCTCTTCAATGTTGCGCTGAGCTTGTTGTATTCCCTTTCAAGGTCGCCGCCCTGGAAGTTGACGACGCTCTTGAATTGCTCCATGGCGGTGAGGAACTGCTTTTTTGCCTCGCCCTGCGTGTCCCGCGCAGCCTTGACGCGGTCAACCATGATGTCGCGCTTGTGCACGCCGATTTTTTCCATGGTCCCGTAGTACATCGAGCTGCAGCCGCTCAGCCCCATGACAATGCCAGCACACACCATGAACCGGATGCTCATCCTTTCTCCTCGTTTGATCCAACGCCGCCGTGGCCTGAGCCGGAGCCGCCCGCGCAAGTTGATCGGAGGGTTCATGCGGCTTCAGGCAAGCGAAATAAAACGCTTAAAATCCTACCCGCGAAGCGAGCCGTGTCAATCGCAAAACAGATCAGTCCCAGAAGGGGTAGAAGTTGTACCACTGGAACGGGTACCGCCGGACCAGCGCTTCGAGGCGTTCGACATAGCTGCCGATACACCCGCCGATGAACGCGTCGCGCTCGGCCGGGTCCGGCGGGGGAGTCATGGCCGGGTATGCCATGAAACGGTAGCAACGGAGGCGCTCGCGGACCGAAAAGCCCTGGACAACAGGCGCGCCGGCCGCGGCGGCGAGGCGGTATGCGCCTGTCGGGAACCTGGCCGGCCTTCCGAGAAAAGGGCGTTCGAGCGTGTCGTCGCCCGTGGCGCGGTCGCCGTGAACGGCGACTATTTCGTTTCGCCGCAGCGCGGCCAGGAGCGCGATCGTATCCAGCGGAGACCCTTCGACCGGGAGGAAGCGAAAGGCCTTGTTCGACATCTGCCGGTCGAAAAGATGGCGTATGCTCTCCACTTCCCGGTTCACCCCAACCACGTTCACGGGCGCGCCAAGGCCGCCGAGCAGATGCCCGGCCGCTTCCCAGTTTCCGACGTGCGCGCTCACCAGGACCAGGCCACGGCCTTGGCCCAGGGCGTTTCGAAGGTGTTCCACGCCTTCGAAGGCGCATTGGAAAGAGGATGGATCGGCGATCATGGCCATGCGCTCGATCAACATCCGGCCCATGGAGACAAAATGCCTGTGCACGAGCCTGGCGCGGCGCCATGCCGAAAGCGGCCCTAACAGGCGCGTGAGATAGCCGGTGGATGCCCGCCTCGCGGCCGGATAGGCCAGGAGGTAGTAGGCGCAAACAAGGGGCAGCGGCAGGAATGCCGCGCGCAGGCCGAACATCCGAAGCATATGGATGAAAAACAGGTTTCCGTAATAGCCGCCTCGGGAGCGGCCGGTCCACCGCGCGGCGGAGGCCGTCGCGGGCTGTTCCCGGGATGTCGGCTTATTCGGCATGGTCCGGAACGCTTCGCCGCCCAGGGGCCGCGAAAACCGCGGCGCCGTAGCCGACAACCCACCTGCCTCGGCTTGACGGATCGTCGTCGCCGTTGTTCCTGTACATGAGCACGTTGCCGGCCTTGCAGCCTTGCGCTTTTGCGAAGCGCAAGCCCGCCAGCACGCCCGTTATGCCGCAGAATATCTGGCGATCGCCGGACCATGCGCGGGCCAGCGCGGCATCATCGAGAGCCGCGAGCTTTTTGAGAGTGTCGCGGTCCGTGGCCGTGACAAGGTCGTAGTCGGGATCGTGGAGCATGTCGGAGCTTGCGATGACCACGATGCGCTTTTTTTCCGCAAGGTCGTTCAGCGCCGCGGCGATCTGGGCTATGGTGCCGCCGTTATGATCGCCTATGAGCAGCACCACGAGGGGAACACCCGGGATGGCGGCCTGGGCAAAAGGAACGAGATTTTCGGCCGAGTGCTCGCCGGCATGCGGCGCGTTGTCAGCGAACAGGCGGTTCCGGTCCTTGAGCAGGATCGCGGCGGCGCCGCGGTCGAGCGGGGCGTCGCCCAGCGGCGAGCGTATGGAGTCGCCCTCGAGAAGGGCCGCGCCGGGAAACGGGCGGCTGTGCGTAAAGCCGATGAGCACGGCTGCTTCCGGCATGCCTTCGGCTCGAGCATTGTCGCTGATCGCTCGAAACGCGGCGCCCGCGACGCGGCCGGAATAGTCATACCCGGCGTGCGGGGCCACGGCGAAAACAATCCGCCCGGTGATCGCTGGGGATTCCGCCGAGGCCAGGTATCCTTTGACCATTGCGCGCAGGGCTCCGGGATCTGCCGGGAACCAGCGCCCATCGCCATGGGTCCGGTGGACGCGGGGCGTCGGGTTGGCTTTCATATCTTCTCCTTTCAGGATGGCTTCGGGCGCGCCGGAAGCGGCTTGAAGCGCGGCGAAAATCGCCGCCGCCGCCAGCGCCCTTTGTCTCGCTGCCGTCTGCCGCCAGTTGATCATATGCTCCTCTCCAGCTTCGCGTAGCGCTCGAGCATGGGGTCGTATGTCGCGCGGAGTGCCGGATCGGGCTCGGCGGCGCGCTCGAAGGGCGGCGCGCCGCGCAACGACTCCATGAAGGGAACGTAGCGTTTTTTGCGCGCGCAGTCCCATCCGTGGAGCGCGCGGTATGCCGCGCCCAGCGATGCCGAGTTCGGCCGGCAGGAGGTGTAAACCGGTGCTCCGAAAACGTCCGCCATGGTTTTCAGTATGGAGCGGTTCACGGATGCCCCGCCGGTGGCCAGTATTTTCCGCGGCGCGAGCCCGATGTTGCGCCCGTGCAGGCGCATGGACAGGAACTGCCCCTCGATCACAGCCCGCGCATCTTCGCCTTCGTTGAAGCGGCGGATCGGCCTGCCGCGGCAGTCAAACCGCCAGACGCCGGTCCTGAACACCGGCGGGGTCATTTCCGGCTCCCTGTAATAGAAGCCTATGCGGCCGCGATTGCCGGGCTGGGTTTCCGCAAGGCAGCGCTCGAATTGGGGCCAGCTTCCGCCGGCAAAGCGGTCCCGCACCCACTCGCGGGTCAGGGACCCGTTCTTGTAGCCGATCAGGGCCATGTACCCTTCGGGATCGATCGGGCTTCCGAATATATGCCCCTCGGTCGCGGACGGCCTGGGTGAGGAAAGAGCGCCGAAAACAGTGTCGCTGGTGCCCATGCTGATTGCCATGTCCCCGGGCCGCTCCAGGCGGAGGGCAGCGAGGCTGTTGGGATTGTCTCCGGAAAAGGCGACCACGCGGCAGGCGCGGGAAAAGCCATGGCGCGCGGCGAACCACGGCGAAATCGGCCCGATCACGGTGTGAGACGGCACTATGGCGCCAAGCCTGGCGGCAAGGTTTTTCGCGGTGCAGGCGAGCGCCGCGGGCGACCATGCGCGTGTGCGCAGGTTCATCAGGTTCATTCCGGCGCCGTCGCCCGGCTCGATCGGGGCATAGTCCCCGATCAGGAGCGAGGCGCAGAACGAGCTGACCAGCGCGATGCGCCCGGTTGCGGCGTAGGCCTCCGGCTGTTTCGAGCGAATTTTTGCGATCTGGTTGCCGGTGAAACGCTCGCAGGAACGGGAGCCCGTGAGGGCTGCGACAGCCTGAGCGCCGCCCAGCGCCCGGTCGCGCGCGCGGCACTGGGCCGAGGTGCTGGAATCCATCCAGACAGGGGAGTCCGGAATTGAAAAGCAGCCCTCAAGCTGCCCGCGCAGCGGCAGCGCCGGGTCCAGGCCGGCCAGAACCCTGTCGGCGCCATGGCGGAGATACACGCTTCCGTGCTGCTGGCCGGACCCGGAAACGCACGCCACACGCTTGAAAGGAAAGCGCCGCCTGCGCATGGCATCGAGGAGAGCGTCGAGCGCGGCCACCCAGAGCAGGGGCGGCGCGGTCACGGTGAGTCCGTCCGAATGGCGATGCACGCCCCCGCGGGTCTTGAATTCCGGCAGGGACCTGTCGAAATCAATTTCGGATTCATGGACGACGCCAAGAGAGGAGTCTATCAACGTAGCCTTGAGGCGCTGCGTGCTGAAGTCAAGGCCCATGAACAGGCGTCCGGCGCAGGTTCGCGACTTCGTATTCATGCCTGAAATGATAGCAGAGGATATTGGAATTGCCATCTTTTTTGCTATCCTGTATGGTTCAGTGCGCGGTTGCGATCCGGTAGCGAAGCGCGAGCTAAACGCCGCTCCCGGCGCGGCTGGCGGAGCGCCTGGCGGCTGGCGGGCGAGCCAAGTTTTTGAATCTGAACCGGGCGGGCATTTACAAGGTCTGCGAAAGAACGCGGGATAAGGAGAATTCGACATGGTTGGGAAAAAAGTTCGGATGGAACGCATCATCAACCGCGAAACGGGCCGGACGGTGATCGTCCCAATGGATCACGGGGTGACGGTCGGCCCGATAGCCGGCTTGATAGACATCAGGGAGTCGGTCACCATGATGGTGAACGGCGGCGCGAACGCGATCATCATACACAAGGGGATCGTGAGCGCTGGACACCGGGGCGCCGGCCGGGACGTCGGCCTGATAGTTCACATGTCCGCCGGCACGAGCATGTCGCCGGACCCTAATCACAAGGTTCCTGTCTGCACGGTCGAGGAGGCGCTGAAGTTTGGAGCCGACGGCGTCTCGATCCACGTCAACCTCGGCGCGGCGGACGATGCCGCCATGCTGGCGCATTTCGGAGAAGTGTCGTCCAAGTGCATGGAGTGGGGCATGCCTCTGGTGGCCATGGTCTACACGCGCGGCGAACACATCCGGAACGAATACGACGTCAAACACCTGAAGCACGCAGCCCGGGTGGGCGCCGAGCTCGGGGCTGACATCGTCAAGGTGAACTACCCCGGAAGTCCGTCCGCGTTCGAGGAGGTCATAAAAGGATGTCCGGCTCCCGTTGTGATCGCGGGCGGGGAAAAGATGGAGTCTGACAGCGACATCCTGACCATGGTGGAAAACTCGATTAAGGCCGGCGGCGCGGGCGTTTCCATCGGGCGCAACGTTTTTCAGCATTCGTCACCCTCGGACATGGTCAAGGCGATAAGCGATATCGTTCACGGCAATGTATCGGCGGAGCGGGCTGTGTCATGGCTGCGGGGCTCGAAATGAAAAAAGCATGGGTCTGGATCGAGCCGTGGGACAAGGAATTGGCCGTGGCTGCGCTCGAGAGCGGTGCGGACGCGGTTGTCACGGCGCCCGGGGACGCGGCCCGCGCCAGGGCGCTCGGCCGGATTACGGTCGTGTGCGAGGGCGGCGACATCGTTCCCGGCCGGGACGTATTCATCGCCGAGGTTCGCAACAAGGGCGACGAGGAGAAAATCGCGCGCGAGCGCCTCGGCGCCCTTGTGTGGCTGAGGCTGGCGAACTGGACGGTGATACCCCTTGAAAACCAGCTGGCCCAGCGAAACGGGCTGCTTGTCGAGGTCGCCGGCGAGGAGCAGGCCCGGACCATGCTCGGCATACTGGAAAAAGGCGTGGACGGAGTTGTGATCAACACGCGCGACGCCGGACGGGTTCGCAAGCTCGTCGGCCTGGTGCACGGCCTGTCCCCGCGGATGGCCCTTGAGCCTGCGGTCATCGAGAGGATCGAAATCGGGGGAATGGGCGACCGCGTCTGCGTGGACACGTGCGCGATGATGGCGCCCGGCGAAGGCATGCTGGTGGGCAACGCCAGCAACGCCTTCTTCCTGGTGCACGCGGAGACGCAGGAAAATCCCTATGTGGCGGCCCGTCCGTTCAGAGTGAACGCGGGCGCAGTCCATTCATACATCCTGCTGCCCGGAGGCAGGACGTCATACCTCGCGGATTTGCGAATCGGCGCGGAAGCTATGGTCGTGGACGCGCAGGGGCGCACCCGGACGGTCAATATCGGCCGCTGCAAGGTGGAAAAACGGCCCATCCTCCTCGCGGTGGCGAAAGCCGGCGCCAGGGAAGTGTCGGTCTACCTTCAGAACGCGGAAACCGTCAACCTCACTGCGCCGGACGGAAGCGCGGTTGCCGTATCAGCCCTGAAGCCGGGCGATGCCGTGCTGGTCCACATGGAGGAAGGCGGACGGCATTTCGGGATGAAAATCGAGGAATCGCTCGTGGAAAAGTGACGGGCGGCTTTTGCCTCAAGGCGAGGCCGGACGTCAGCGCAGCTTTCGGAAAAACGTCTGGAGCAGGCTTCGGCATTCGGGCTCCATCACGCCCGGCTCGATTTCCGGCGCCGCGGCGTCGTTCTGGAGCCCGATCTCGCTTGCCCCGTACACGACGCGGGCAATACGGGCCAGGCGTATCGCTCCGCTGCACATCGGGCATGGCTCCTTTGTTACGTATAGCGTTGCGTCCGCCAGGCGCCAGTTGCCGAGGGTGTTTGCAGCCTGGGTGATGGCGATTATCTCGGCGTGCGCCGTGGGGTCCTTGAGCAGTTCGACCTGGTTGTGGGCCTGGCCAAGAATGCGGTCGCCCTGGACTATGACGGCGCCGACCGGAACATCGCCGGCGTCCTGGGCCAGTTCTGCCTGGCGGATCGCCATGAGCATGTAGCGTTCGTCTTTGCCGTTGGAAAGCACGGGGCGAGTGTACGCCGATTTTTGCGCCCGGCAAGAGAATGATTTGTACTATTTTCTTGTTTTTCCGCGCTAAAGAATATAATAAATAGACTATTGGTAAAAAGGGCCTGATATGTCTGAAAACGGAAAACCGGGGCTGAAAAGCGCTTATGAACTGGCCATGGAGCGCATGGCCGGGAAAACAGGGGCGGGCGCGCCCCTGTCAAACGGGCAGAAAGCGCGGATAGCCGAGATTGAAAACATCGCAAAGGCTCGAGTGGCGGAGCTGGAAATCCTGTTCGCCCGGAAGAAAGCCCAGGCTTCCAGCGATGCTGATGCGCTTGCCGTGATCCACCGGGAGTTTTCAGAACAGGTCGCGGCAATCCGGGGCAGGGCCGATGCCGAAAAAGACGCTGTGCGCCAGGAACATTGACAAATGCCGGCGGCGGGAGACACGATCATGATAGGTTTCATTCAGAACCTTGGCTGGGGGGAGATTCTTGCGATTCTCCTCGTGGTAATCCTCCTTTTTGGAGCAAAGCGAATTCCCGATCTGGCCCGGTCCCTGGGGCGGAGCCTGAGCGAATTCAAGAAAGGGCAGGCTGACGGCGCCTCGGAAAAGAGCGCCGGGGAAGACGGCGATTCAACGGGCAACGGAAACACTAAACCACAATAGCCGGGACCGATCATGAAAACCTTTTCTCATGCGCTTGCCGGCCTGGGCATCCTGCTCTCGCTTCAGCCCGGCCTCGCCCAGGCCCAGACCAAGGGCAAGGTCGTGGTTGTCAAGATGAGGATGTCCGAGGTCAAGCCCAGCGAGATGACGCGGGAGGACTTGATCAGCCGTGCCAAGTCCACCAGTTTCAACAAGAACCTCGAAGGCGCGAAGCTCAATGATTCCAACCTGATTGGAGTGAATTTACAGTCCGCGAACCTGGCGGCGGCGAATCTCAAGAAGGCGGTGCTCAAGGATGCCAACTTGTGCCGGGCGGACCTCACTTCCGCCAACCTTGAGAGCAGCTTACTCGACGGCGCGGACATGAAATCCGCCTCCCTTGTCAGCGCCATCCTGACCGGCGCCAGCATGAGGGGTGTGGATCTTTCCTACGCGGATCTGACCGGCGCCATCCTCAGGAAGGCGAACCTGACCGGCGCAGACTTTTCAAATGCCGACCTGACCGGCGCCGACCTGGGCGAAGCCAAGACCAACAATACCGTTTTTGCCGGGGCAACAATGCCGGACGGAACCGTGCATCCGTGACGTCTTTCTTTTCGCGGGCGGGAGAATGATAACCCTGGCCATTGACCAGTCATCCGTTCAGGCATCCGCGGCCCTGCTGGACGGCGATTGCCTGCTTGCGCAGCGGGATTGGCAGGATGACCGGAGCCGGGGCTCGCGCTTGTTCGGATGCATTGATGAAATGCTCCTGCAGGCTCGCGTCAAGGCGGAATCCCTGGAGCGCTTCGTGGTTGGGGTGGGGCCCGGGTCCTACACGGGCCTTCGCACTTCGATCATGGCGGCCAGGGCCATGGCAATGCCCGGCCGAAAACCAGTGCTCGGGGTTAGCAGCGGCGACGCCATCGCCGAACGGGCAAACGCGGAATACGG
This sequence comes from Lentisphaerota bacterium, assembly GCA_012514555.1. Lineage (GTDB taxonomy): Bacteria > Verrucomicrobiota > Kiritimatiellia > JAAZAB01 > JAAZAB01 > JAAZAB01. The sequence continues at coordinate 9,066 of JAAZAB010000197.1, read as the reverse complement.
GGAGCGTTTTGTCACGGTGGCGGGCGACGCCCGGCGGTCGCAATTGTGGTTCCGGCACTATGAGCTGCGCGAAGAACGCATGACGCCGCTGGACGCGTGGATGCTGGCGAGCCCTGTTTCGTTCGGATCAATATGCCGGCCCGGGTTTTGCGTGGCGACCCCGGACTGGCCCCGGCTTTGTCTTTTTTTTGAAGCGGAGATGCGCCGGTCCGGAATCCGCGTGATAGCGCATTCAGTCCTTCCGCAAGCCTCTATTCTGGGCCGCATTGCCGGGAACAGCGCGTTTCGCGGCGAAGCGGCCGAGCCGGTATATCTCCACGCAGCCGTGGCAAAACCGGCGCCGGCGGCGTGATTGGTCACCCCGCCGCGCGCGAAAGCTTTTTGTATGACATTCGCCCGTTAAACAACATTCGCGGAGGATGCGATGAATGCTCAGACATGGACTTCAACCATTGGCGGCCTGCTGTCCTCGATGCCGGGCCAGCCGGGCCCGGGCGCGGGCCTCGACACGGGCCTGGTCCTGTTTGCGGGCGCGGCGGGGTTTCTCATCGTTCTGACCCTGCTCGCGAGAAGCTTTGAACTCAAGCGGTCCGGGTTCCCCTGGATATTGGCGCTGGCCGGAGTGGGTTTCGCCATCGCCGCCGGGTGCCTGGCGGCGGTCTGCATATATGTAAAACCCCACGTCGCGGGCATGATGATCGAGACTTGGCTTGTGTCGCTCGCCCTTGCCGCCGTTTTCCTTGTCATCCTCGTGCCGCTAGGATGCTTCTTCCTGAAGTCCAGGTACATCGCAGTTGCTCTTCTGCTTGTCGTCAGCTCGGCGGCGGGCGCGGGCGCCATGCTCCTCATGCGCGCGGGGCATGACGCCGTGGCCCACGGGTCGGACCGATTCAATGATGTCAAAATCCGGACCGATTCCGTTGATAAGGCCATCAAAGAGAAAAAGTGAAACCTGTGCCGGGCATGCGCCGGCCGGTGACAGCGCCATGCGCAGCGCCTATCGCCAGTAGGGCCGCAGCCGCACCACCTGTTCGGAAAAGGCTTCGGCGTTGTCCAGGGGAATGGATGCCGCCTGGCCTTTTCCCGAGGGCGCGCCCAGGATGAGGCAGGCGGACGGGCTGACCATCACTCCGATCATGGCGCCCTCGGAGGTCACGAGGTAGTCGCCGGCCTCCGGCCGCGCGTTCTGGCTGACGAAAACCTTTCGCACCGCGCTTGCCCAGTTGCGAAGATATCCCTTCACGATCAGGTAACGCGGATCGGTCATGTCGAAGGTCGTCTCAACCGCGAACGAAAAGCCTTCCGCCCCGCGCTTGTAGAGGATGATGTCGCCAAGCCCCCTGCGGTCGAGCGCGTCCCGGCCCAGAACGGGCAGGGGCGGTATTCCGTAAAGCGGGCTCCTGGCGTCTAGGCTGTCGCCGTCGGCCGCTGAAAGCGGAACAATGACGACGCGCGGGTCGGACGGATGCGTCCGGAGCGGACCCTTGACTATCAGGGAGTCCGCATTGGTGTTCGCACCGTAAACGGCGTAATTCACTCGAATCAGCTCGCCCCGGAGCCCGCGCCAGCCCAGGCCGGCGTCGGCGAAATACACGGCGAGGCAGGGCGCGTTCGAGATGTTGACGACCGGCGCGAAAACAACCGAGTTGTGAACAAGGTATGGATCTGCGAATCCGTCGCGGTCGTAGGTCGGCTTTATGAAAGCGCCGCGGAGTTCCAGGCGCGAAAGGCGCACGGCTCTGTGCGGGCCCGGCTTCCGTGCCGCGGCCTGTTCGACGCGTTCGGCCACGCCGCGAATTTCGGACTGCAGCGATTCCTGCTGACGCCGCAGCGCCAGCAGGTTGGTGTATGCAGCCTGGCGCTGGAGGTCGCCGGCGGCAAATTGCCGGAGCGCCTGCTCGATATGGCGCTGCTGCGCTGAAAGCGCTGAGAGCTGAAGGCCGATGGCGCCCATCTCGTTGGACGAGAACCCGGAGTGCGCCTGCGCCACCGCCTCCGAAAGGCTGGCCACGGAGTTCTCGATGCGCGACTGGGCTTCGGCAACGACCATGGCATTGTCGCCAAGGGCGCCGGAAAGCCCATCTGCATAGACCTGGAATGAGCGAATGGCGCTTTCCATCCGCTGCTGGCCGTCCGAAATATCGTTCAGGCGCAGCCCCAGTGTCTGCTGGGATTCGGCTATATCGCCCAGCCGCGCGCGGGTGTCGGCCCCGGATTTCTGGAGCGTGGAAAGCTCGTTGGAGAGCGAGGCCTGCAGCGTGCTCAGCGTTGCCTCCACCTTGCTCTGGCCCTTGTGCAGCTCGCCCGCGGCTTCCGCGATGCGGGCCTGCTTTGCGGCGATCTCCTCGAGGCGGCGGTTGTCGCCCGACAGCGAGGCAATGCTTTTCTGCTGGCTGGCGATCGTCTGGTTGCGCCGCTCAATTTCGGACAGGAACTCGGCCCTGGCCCGGTTCGCGTCCTCGATGCTCTTCGCGCGCTCGGCGGCGACGGCCTTGAGCCGCTCGATTTCACCCTGCCGCTCTTCAAGCGCCTGCCGCTGCCTCGCCATCTCGCGATCCTTCAGGCCTGCGCTCTGCTCAAGCTCGTTGATGGCAAAGGCCATTTCCTTCTTTTCGGCCTGGAGCCGGCCGATGGTCTGCTCCTGGAGCGAAAGACGGTCGGTTTTCAGCTGCTCCTGGTACCCGCGCATCCAGTCGAATTCCATGTCGGCAATGGCGCCGGGCGAGAACGCCGCCGCGTAGCCGCCGGCGGCCGGGGCAGGGCCGCCGCCCGCTGCTTCGCCGCCGGAATCCGGTATGAACAGGAGCAGCGACGAAACAAGAAAATCCATTATGATGACAAGCAGTGCCGGCCGCATGATTTCAGTCTTTCTGCGTGATCAGTCTTTCCTTGATCGGGTGCAGCAGGAAAATTCGCAGGCTCACGGCCATTATGATGCCCACGAGCGTTGACGAGTAGGCCATGAAACGCGTCACGTCCAGCCTGAACGTGGTTATCAGGATGAAGGAAAGAATCGTGAACGCCAGCCCGCAGTAAAGCGGAAGGTCGAAAAAGATGTCCGAGTTCTCCAGCTGCCGCGCCTTCATGGTCCTGTCAAGGTCCGGGTTCTGGACGATCTCCCGCAGGCGTCTTTGCGCCACGGCCCAGCATATCCCCTGGGCCACGAGAATGGCCACTGCGATGATGGCGATGGGCGCGACGCTTGAGCCGGACGCCGCGGCGGCGGCCGCCGGGCGCGGAATCCCGGGCGTCAAGCCTTCAGGCGCCGGCGCCTTGCCCGCCTGCGGCGCGGACGGCGCCAGGGCGATCAGGAAAAACAAGAGCCCGACGCCCACGCTGACCGCAAAGGCGCCAAGCCAGTAGCTGGGCGCACGGCCGTAAGTTCCGAGCGCCGCCTTCGGCAAGCCTGACTTGAGCGCGGCCAGCAGCAGCAGGCACAGCGCAACCACGGCCCCGTACTTCGCGGCAAGCGCGGCCGGGCCGGCCTGACGGCGCCATTCCATCCAGCGGGCGTCCAACTCGTTCCTGAGCCCGGCGTCGCGCACATGCGTGAGCGCGGCCAGCGGGATTTCGGGATGGCGCAGGGCAAGCTCAAGGCCGGGAGGGCCCTTCCGGACGGCTGCATGCAGCTTGCCCAGGCCCTCCGGCCCGTATTGAATTACGTGGTCCACGATGCGCCCGGACAGGGGCCCTGCGCCGGCAACAAGGAGCGCCTGCGCCGCCTGCTTCGAGCTCGTTGCCGAAAGGCCGGCTATGCGGACCATGATCTTTGCCTGTTCCACGCTCTGCGCCTGCCGAAGCATGAGGTCGAACTCGGCCCAGGTCCTGCATTTCCGGGCAAGCTGATACACAGGCATGATCGAATCCTGGATGGACGCAACAGCCATGGACGAGTCGCCGGATGACCGGATGAATACGAGCGCTTCGGACAGCTGCTTCTGAAGCTCCGGGGTCAGGGCGCCGGTCAGGGTTGCGGCCTTGATGAGGACCAGCGCGGGCCCGGCCGGCGGAAACGCGGCCGCGATCTCCCGGCTCTGGAGGAGCTGCTCCATGAAGCCGTCCTTGCGCGCCTCGGCCTGGGCGATCGCGGGCTGCACTCGGCCATACATGATCAGATCGGCCACGGAGGAGCCGGCAAGGCTTTCGAATGCCGAAAGGCGGGCGGGCTGCGCTGAATGTCCGAACGAGTCCAGTATGGACACGGGGCCGGAATCGGCCTGCAGTTCGCCGAGCATGCGCTCGCGCATTCCGGCCGCAACGGCGGCGTCCGGAAGAGCGTTGTCCACGATGTAGTCCAGGGCAAGCAGCGCGCTGCCGCGCCTGCCGGCTTCGCGCTCGGCTTCAGCCACTTGCCGGAGCGGGTGGTCAGAAAGCGCCCGGTAGGCGGAAGCCGGCGCGTTTTCCTCGCGGTCGGGCAGGGAAATGGCGATGACCAGGCCGAGCGTGGCGGCAATGATGAGGAGCAGGCGAAATGCTTTCATGTCCATATCTCCAAAATGGCCCTGCCCGCATCCGGGCCGGCAAGTGTTCGTGTCCTCTAGGCGGCGGTCCGAAAAAGTTGAACCGCGTGAACCAGAAAAGCGACCATGACGCCCATCATCATGCCCATCAATACCTCGAGGCGCGTGTGGCCGAGCAGCTCGGCAAGCTTTTGTTCGGAAAAACGGCGCTCCTTGAACAACTGGTCTATGATCTGGTTGAGGATCCGGGCCTGCATGCCGGCGGCCTGGCGTACGCTCTGGGCGTCGAACATCACGACAAGCGAAAAAGCCAGGGTCACGGCAAACAGGGTCGTGTGCATTCCCTCACGGATCGCCACGGATGTGACCAGCGCGCCCGCCATGCTGGAGTGGGCGCTGGGCATGCCGCCCGTGCTGAACAGAAAGGAGGGCCGGATCTGGCGGGTGCGCACGAAAAAGCAGATCATCTTGGTGACCCCGGCCGACATCCACGCGAGAAAGCCCGAGAGGAATGTGGGGTTGTACGCCCAGTCAAATAGCGGAGACTGCATCCTGCACCTGCTGCGGTTGTTCTGCTTTTCTGCAGTACATTGGAAAAAAACTTTACCATGGATCGCGCCCGAAAGAAACGGAAATTCTTAGGCATGGCTTTTTTTTGCAGGGCTGCGTCAAGAAAGCCGCAAGACCGGATCGCGAGGCCGCTCGCCCTTCAATTTGCCTGTTTTTGTTTCCCACTGGAGGGCGGCGGGCCTCCGCCGCCGTTTTTGACGCAGACCTGCTTTTTTTTGAGGCGCCGGTCCGGGCGCGGACGGCTGGCGTTGCGAATTTGGCTGTCGCGGATTTGGCTTGGAGCCGAGCTCGATCGGTGCTAGGATCCGGGCAAACAGGACGGAAAGGAGCGGTGAAAGATGGATACCAGGGAAATATCCGCGAATCTGCAGGTTGAGAAGGCGCGCTTTGGCGTCGTGGCAAGCCGTTTCAACGAGTTTTTCACGCGCCAGCTTGTGCGAGGAGCGGTGGATTGCCTCGAGCGGCACGGGGCAGGCCCGGCGCAGGTGACCGTGGCCTGGGTGCCGGGCGCGTTTGAAATACCGCTTGCAATACAGAAGATGGCGCAGTCCCGGAAGTTCGACGCGCTGATCGCCATTGGTACCGTGATCCAGGGCGCAACGCCGCACGCCGGGCTGATCGGCTCCCAGGTGGCGCGGGCGCTTGGCCAGATTTCGCTCAAGGAAGACATCCCGGTGATAGACGGCGTGGTTACAGCCGACAACCTGGAGCAGGCAATCGAGCGCTCCGGCACAAAGGCCGGGAACCGCGGCTGGAACGCGGCCCTGGCGGCCATCGAGATGGCCAACCTGATGCGAGCCATGAAAGACTGACCAGATGGCAAAGCGTCGAGATGCCCGGGAATATGCCCTGCACATGCTGTTTCAGCTGGATTTCAACCCGGCTGACGCTGAAAAAACACTGGAGGAATTCTGGGTCGGAAAAGACCTTGATCCAAAGGTGAAAGCCTTTGCCGGGGAGCTGGTTCTCGGAGTGGCGCGGGACATGGAGCGGATCGACAGGCTGATCGAAAAGTATGCCACGCATTGGTCCATCAAGCGCATCGGCGCGGTTGACCGGAACGTGATTCGAATGGCTTTGTTTGAAATGCTCGAGCGCGGCGATATTCCGCCGATCGTTTCGATCAACGAAGCCATCGAAATCGCCAAGAAATACGGCAGCGAGGAATCCGGCAAGTTCGTCAACGGCGTCCTTGATTGCGCCAAGAACGAGCTGACCAGGCCGGCGCGCGAGGCGACCGGGGCCGCCGGTCCATGACCCCGGCGCGCAATGATGAAATATGGATGCGGCGCGCGCTTGCCCTCGCGCGCCGCGGCGAAGGATTGACGCGTCCCAACCCGCCCGTGGGCGCCGTCATCGCCAAAGCCGGGCGGCTCCTGGCCTCGGGCTTCCATGAGCGCGCGGGCGGGCCGCATGCCGAGGCGCTGGCCCTTCGCGCGGCCGGGCGCTCGGCTAAAGGCGCCACGCTCTACGTTTCGCTCGAGCCCTGCTCCACGCACGGGCGCACGCCGCCCTGCACCGAGGCCATCCTGCGGGCAGGAATCAGGCGCGTTGTCGTGGCCGCGGCCGACCGCAACCCGAAGCATGCCGGCAGGGGGCTGGTATTTCTCCGGCGCCATGGCATTCAAGTCGCTACGGGCGTTTGCGAAGCCGGGGCGCTGGAACTTTTGCGCCCGTTCTTCACCTGGATACTGACAGGCCGACCGCTCGTCACTCTAAAACTCGGCATTACACTGGATGGGCGTATTTCGGATGCTTCCGGCCATTCCCGATGGATCACGTCCCCTGCCGCCCTGCGCTGCGTTCAGTCGCTGCGGCGCCGGGCGGACGCGGTGCTGGTAGGGGTGGGTACCGCCGTGGCGGATGACCCGTCCCTGATGCCGAGGCCCGCGCTGGGCCGCAGCCCATTCAGGGTCGTCGTGGATTCAAAGGGGCGCCTGCCTGCGCGCGCAAAAGTCTTGACCGACGGGTTCCAGGATCGAACGATCGTGGCGACCACGCGGCAGTGCCCGGCGTCAATCATGGCCCGATGGGCGAAAGCAGGCGCCCGGGTCTGGATTCTGCCCGCGGCCCGGCAAAAGGTTTCCCTCGCGGCTCTCGTGAAGCGGCTCGGCGGCGAGGGGCTGCTGCATGTTCTCTGCGAGGGCGGCGGTGAACTGGCGGCCGGGCTGGTGCAAGCCGGGCTGGTTGACGACTTCCTTTTCTTCCTGGCGCCGAAACTGCTCGGCGCAAAGGCTGTTCCGGCAATTGGCGGCGCGGGCTGGACCCTGGCCGGCGCGCCGGCGCTCTCTTTCAAGAGCGTCAGGAAGATCGGCCCGGACTTGCTTGTCCACGCAATTCGTCAGGTCTGAACCACAGGCGCCGTGAAGGCCAGCATGGGCCTGTACCCGCAGATGTCGAAAGGAACCATGGCGGGCGGGCAGGCCGTGGGCGCGCCCGTTACGGTGGCGCCTGCCTGCAACGGCCGCCCGAGTTCGATCCGGAACACGTTTTTCGCCGGAATAGACCACCCGGCCACGGGCGCCGCGCCGGCTGCGTCGCGCACTGCGAACGGGAACTGCTCAGGGATGTTGTTTTCAAAGTGCAGCCGCCCGTCGACGTTGTCGAATACCAGCTCGATTGCCTTGGCGCCAACGCTCCTGGCCTCGGCAAGGTCGGGGTGGAGATATTTCACGCCGCGTCCGTGAACGGCGCCCAGCGCCACATCCGCCATGCGTTCGCCAATGACAAGGTTGGCGGCGGAGTTATTGTGGATGCCGTCGGACAGGCCGAGGTCAAGCGTGGCGATCGCGTAGACTTCGGGTATGCTGCGGGCAGCCTGGCGCTGCGCCTCGCGTATCGCATCCCAGCCCGCGTGGCAGGCGTCGCCATAGGGAACCCCGACATAGCGGTTCAACTGGGCGGTGATGACCGGAAAAGACGGGCTTTTCAGCTCCTGCCGGAGGTCGCTTACGAATTCCTTGAATCGTTCCAGGTAGGTGTTGCGCTCGTTCGGACCGGTGTCGGAGCAGCCCTGGTACCACAGCATTCCGCGGCAGCCGCTCCCGGCATCGCGAAGATAGGACAGCATGTTGGCGAACAGGCGGCCGTCGGCCTTGCGATGCCAGCTTGAAAGCGGGGAGCCGCCCAGAGCGGCCGGGATCAGGCCGATTGGATATCCCAGGGCCGCCTTGAGCTTGCGGCCGAATGCGAGGTAGGGCGAGTGCGAGGGATTGGCGCCCTCGCGATTGTCCGGGTACTTCGTGCCCGTGGCGTCATCGAGCGGGTGCGTCGCCAGGCGCCACTGGCCGCCGGCGTGAAACATGTGAATGCCCAGCTCGGGCCCGTCGGTGATGGGGCTCCTGCCGTAACCGGCGGAGTTGCTCTGGCCGGCTATGATCCAGACGTCGCCAACGCCCAGAAAGTGAATCATGTCGCCGCGCTGCGACCATTCCACGGGAGAGCCATCCAATTGCAGGCAGGTCTCAATGCGGTACAGTCCGCCCTGCGGAATGTCGCGCATGGTGATCGCCCACCTGTTTCCGGGCTCCATGTCAGCCCGATTCCAGTCCAGCGCGCGCGTAATGGCGTGCTGATCGTGTTCCCACACGATGCGCGCCAGCACCACGGCGGACTTGTAAGGGTTCCGGGTCAGCCACCGGCCCGAGAGCGATATGTCGGCCGTGCCGCGGCTGTTCTGCTGCGTGATCTGCCAGTTTTGAGGCCCGTTATCAATTATGACGCCGATTTCATTCATGGACATGGGGAAAACCTTTCTTAAAAAATGAAACTTCACCATATGCGCACGGCTTTCGTCAATCTTTATTCTGCGGGGCACGGGCCGCCGCCCAGGGCTGCGTCAAGAAAGCCGTAAGACCGTATCGCGAGGACGTTAGCCCTCCATTTTCTCCTGTTTTTCGTTTTCACTGGAGGGCGGCGGGCCTCCGCCGCCGTTCTTGACGCAGCCCCGGGCCGCCGCCGGCGTTTTTTATTGCATTTGAGGATGACGGAAGTCTACTATTCAGGCCGTCGGCATTTTGCGATTCATACGATATGT
>JAAZAB010000196.1 GCA_012514555.1 Lentisphaerota bacterium | reverse complement strand
ATGTATGGTAAAGCGGAATACCCATTGCCCGCCATCGGCGCGCTTGTGCAGCCATAACCCGCCGCCATCGGCATATTTGCCGGGACCGTTCAACTTGACTTCTGTCGCGGTCAGCCGGTTCAAAGCCCGCAATTTCTATCCCCCTGCCAATCCCCCTTTCGCTCTGCGCTAGAGCGATATTTCGTGATAAAGACTGAACCAGAACGAAACGGGAAAGGCAAGCCGGTTCAATATCTTTGATACAGGGTGATACGGGCAGAAAAGAGTAAAGAAATCAATATCTTGCCGCCCCTGGGCACCATCCCGTCCAATTCAATCCGGCAAGGCTCCTGGCCCGCAGGGCCGCCCTCCCCGCGCGGACGCCAGCCGGGTGAAGCCTCGAGGCCGTTTGCAAATCGGCCCGTCCGCATTGAATGCCACATCATTACAGGCCATGCTGAAGCCGGCGGCGGGAGCGCTACCGCGAGAAAAATTCCCGTCAGTGGGGAATAAACCTTTCCGCGCGGTGTTCATCTACATACGGGCCAAGGTCCGCAGCTCCAAAAGGAAAGGCTCAGATCATGCGTATACACATATTGACGACCGCCGCCTTCATGGCCGCCGCCATTCCCTTTGCCTATGCCGATGACTATGCCGGGGGCGCCATCAAGTCGATGGAGTCGGCCCAGGGTGAGATTCTTACCGACGCCAAGGGCATGACGCTCTACACTTTCGACAAGGACTCGGCGGGAACTTCCAACTGCTATGACGATTGCGCCGTGAAGTGGCCTCCGCTGATGGCGGCCGAAGGAGCATCGGCGGAAGGCGACTACACGCTGGTCGAACGAACGGACGGCTCGAAGCAATGGGCCTACAAGGGCATGCCGCTTTACCTGTGGCAGGCCGACGCGAAGCCGGGTGACGTCACTGGCGACGGGGTGGGCGGAGTCTGGCATGTCGCCAAGGAATGACGCCGACGAATGATCCATGTCACAGGTGCTGGACGAGATCGAAGAATGCGTGCCGGCGCTGAGGCGCTTTGCGCGCGCGCTGACGCATGATGCAGATCATGCAGACGATCTCGTCCAGAACTGCCTGGAACGGGCAATCCGCAAGCGCGGCCTGTGGCGGCCGTCCGGTTCCGTGCGGTCCTGGGTGTTCCGGATCCTGGTCAACATCCATCGCAACGAGCTGAGGCGGTCGCGGCGCACGCCCGCAGCACTGCCCCTCGACCTTGTGACAGGGCCTGAGCCGGCAGCTCCCGAAATACAGCCGGCGCGGCTGGCCCTGGCCGAGACAGCGCGCGCCATGCAAGCGCTCTCGCTGGAACAAAGGCAGGTTCTGCTGCTCGTCGCCGTGGAGGAGATGAGCTACGCCGAGGCCGCGGCTGCGCTTTCCATTCCGGTCGGCACTCTGATGTCACGGCTGGCGCGGGCCCGCGCCGCGCTGCGCGTGCTGACAGAGACGGACGCGCCGAGACTGAGGTCCGTGAAATGAGCCGCGAGATGCAGGAGATCCGCGAACACGAGCTTCACGCCTATGTGGACGGCGCGCTGGACGGTCATGCCCGCGCGGCGGTCGAGACCTATCTGGCCGAGAATCCCAATGCCGCGGAGGAAGTGGCGGGCTGGCGAAGGCAGAACGAGACGCTCCGCGCCCTCTATGGCCATTTCGCGAACGAGCCGGCGCCCCCGCGCCTGAGCGCGTACCGCATCCAGCGCGAAAGCGCGGCCCGGGCCCTGCAATGGCAGCGCATGGCTGCGGCGGCGGTTCTCCTGGTAGCGGCCGGCATGGCCGCCGGTTGGTATGGGCGCGACCGCCTGGCAACGCAAGCGCCGGCCCAGGCGAGCCTCGTCGACGGCGCGATGGAAGCCCACCGGATCTATTCCCGCGAGGTGGCCCATCCGGTCGAGGTCTGGGCCGGAGAAAAGGACCATCTGAAGACCTGGCTGTCCAAGCGCCTTGACCGCAGCCTGCCCGTGCCGGACCTTGAGGCCGCCGGGCTTGCGCTCGTGGGCGGACGACTGCTGCCTTCGGCGAATGGGCCGGCAGCACAACTCATGTATGAGGACGATGCCGGGCACAGGGTCACGCTCTACATAATTCCGGTGGACGAGGGCCAGGAGAGTTCCTTCCAGTTTGTCCGGCGCGACCGGCTGGAAGCCTTCTTCTGGACAGACGAAGCGCTGAGTTGCGCGCTGGTCGGGGAACTGCCCCGCGAGCGGCTGCACGAGATCGCCACGCTGGCCTACAAGCAGTCAGGCTAGGCTGCGAAACCACAAGCCTCGTGGCGCGAACTGCAGCGGGTTGGCTGAGGCAGCGGCGCACGGAATGCTGTCTGCGTCGCGTGCATCCGATCATTTGAAGTCGCGCGGCTGTATCCTGGGCATGTCGATGTGGACAGATGGCCGCAACGTATTCAGATAGATGCGCCGGAGCCTCATGCCGTGCAACGCTTCAGAGCCTTCAGAATGGCAAGGGAGCCTCTGTCCCGGTCTGCCGTTAAAGCTGATTGTTGCAGAGGATCGAGCTGGAAGGTCCCACGCGAATGGCTTGGAAGCGGATCGTCGCTTATCTCGCTGCGGCTGCTTTGGGTGCAGTCTCGGCCCTCCTGATCGTGAACCTGACGCCGGAAGCCGCGATCATTCGCCAAGTCGTGCCGCACACGTTCAAGGCGTCCGATCCGCAATTCAGGCGATCGATGAGCGGCTATTCGAACGGCGCGGTGTTCAGCGGCAATGCAGTTCAGACGCTTGTAAATGGGGACGAGATATTCCCCTCGATGCTCGCCGAGATCGCT
>JAAZAB010000195.1 GCA_012514555.1 Lentisphaerota bacterium | reverse complement strand
GTAATCGAAGGGGGGTATAGACCGTGAAATAACCGCTCCGCGATTGATCAAAGATAACGACAGGGATATTCCACCCAATGATTACAGGGTGAAAACTCTATCGGTCTGCTCAAAGGCAAAATGTGGGTTGAATGCACCCATTCTCATCTCTCGCTCACTTGGACATTGGATATTCCTTGTTGGTTATTGGATATTCTCTTGATGTCTTTCACCTATTCAGTGCAGCATCAGCAGATTTGATTTGGCATGGCAACAAGTTTCACATAAACATCTTGCAGCGAGCGAAGACAGCTGAGGAGCAGCTGAACTGCTCCATCTAGGCTGAACCCTGAACCCCGAACCCTGCCCCCCGGGCAGTAACTTTTTGCATTTGCGCGGGAAGTCGGGTAGAATACAGACTTTGCAGTGATCATCAATACCGGGCCTGGAGCGGAAACATGAACGAGCTGTGCGGCGCAATTGAGGCGGGCGGGACGAAGTTTGTCTGCGCAGTCGGCGCCGGCCCCGGCGACCTGCGCGACGAGACGCGAATTGAAACGACCACGCCCCCGGAGACGCTTGGCCGCGCCATCGCTTTTTTCAGGCGCCGCCATGCGGAGACGCCGCTTGCCGGCATCGGGATAGGCTCGTTCGGGCCGGCGGATCTGGATGAGTCGTCGTCCACGTACGGGTTCATCACCAATACACCCAAAGCGGGCTGGGCCCATGTGGATTTCGCAGGCGCGGTTCGGCGCGGGCTGAACTTGCCGGTGGCGTTTGACACGGATGTGAACGCGGCGGCAACGGGTGAGCACCGCTGGGGCGCGGCCCGTGGACTGGGTACGTTCGTCTACCTGACAATCGGCACCGGCATTGGCGGGGGCGCGATGGCGGGCGGCCGCCTGGTCCACGGAATGCTGCACCCGGAGATGGGGCACATGCGCGTCCCTCACGACCGCGCGGCGGATCCGTTTCCGGGCGTATGTCCCGTGCACGGCGACTGCCTCGAGGGCCTGGCCTCCGGCCCGGCCATGGAGCGGCGCTGGGGCCAAAAGGCGCAGGCGCTGCCGGAGTCCCACGCGGCCTGGGCGCTGGAGGCGGAGTACCTCGCGCAGGCGCTCGCGAACCTGGTGTGCGTGCTTTCGCCGCAGCGGATCATTCTCGGTGGCGGCGTCATGCAGCAGGCCTGGCTGTTAGCCCTTATCCGGCAACGACTTGGCACGCTGTTGAACGGCTATATCCGGGCGCGCGAGATTGTCGAAAGAATGGATGAGTACGTTGTCCCGCCGGGTTTGGGCAGCCGCTCGGGGATCCTTGGCGCGCTGGCCCTGGTCCAGGACAGGCTGGGGTCCGGGTAACTCGGGAGGGTGGGGTTCGAGAAATCCTGCGTTTTCAGAGGAGAGAGGGGATAGAATATAGGGGAGAGGGGATAGAAGTCTTTGGTTTTGAGTTGGGAGGACGAAATCGCTATCGGGATCGGGTTCAGGGTTCGGAGTTCAGGGGTCGGGGTTCAGGGTTCAGGACATGGAGCCCTGGGGACAGACAAGCTGTCAGCGGCCCCGGGGGCTTGAGTCCCTAAAAACAGGCAAAACAACCCTGCGCGCATCCGCGAGAGATATGCCTTCATCTTCTGTAGCCGCGCCGCTGTGCGGCGCGCCGGCGCAGCCACCTGGGAGCGCGGCCGTCCCGGCCGCCCGGCAGTGTAGCGCGCCACGGCGTGGCGCGCTTTCCCGGATTATGCGGGTCCGGAGCCCCGCGTTCCCGTGGCAAAGAGTGACAGGGAACGGCGCGGCGCAGGGCATGCGGGAAATGAGGAGAAAACATGAAAACCTATCGAAAAGAGCTCTGGTTTGAGTTTCCGGGCAGGCGCGGGTTTGTCAACATCACTCCGGAAGTGGAGAAGTGCGTTGAGGCCAGCGGCGTCAGGGAGGGGCTCGTGCTGGTGAACGCGATGCACATCACGGCGAGCGTGTTCATAAACGACGACGAAAGCGGGCTGCACGCCGATTTCGAAAAGTGGCTCGAGAAGCTCGCGCCTGAAAAACCTTATTCCCAGTACCGGCACAACGGCGCGGAGGACAACGCCGACGCGCACCTGAAGCGCACGGTGATGGGCCGCGAGGCGGTGGTGGCCCTTACGGAAGGCCGGCTCGATTTCGGGCCCTGGGAGCAGATTTTCTATGGCGAGTTTGACGGCCGCCGGCGCAAGCGCGTGCTCGTGAAGATCATCGGCGAATGATGAACATTGCCAAAGTGGTGGTCGGGATAGCGCTGGACCGGGAATTCGATTACATCGTTCCCGGGCCGCTGCAGGCCTGCATACGCCTCGGGTCCTGCGTCCGGGTTCCGTTCGGGCCGCGGGAAACCCAGGGCTACGTGGTGGGCTTTTCGGACCGCTCCGAAAGGAGCGGGCTGAAATCCATTCTTGCGCCCGTTGGCGACCGGCCGCTGCTTTCGGAAAACATGCTCCGGCTCGCGCGCTGGATCGCCGACTATTACGCGGCCACGATTGAGCAGGCCATCCGCTCGCTTCTCCCGTGCGCGGTCCGGCGCCACGGCGCGCGCTTCAGGGAGCAGGTGTCCGTTGCGCCCGCGCCGCCCGGGGCCGGGAATCCCCCCGGCAACGGGAAGCTCACGCCCAAGCAGGCCAAGGTCCTCGACCTGCTCCGCGCCCGGGGCGAGGCCTTTCTCAATGACCTTGCCCGCGAGGCCGGGTGCACGCCGGCCGTGATCGGCGCGCTTGCGAAGCGCGGGCTTGTGACCATGGCGCGAAAGGGGCGGGCCCGGGACCCGTTCGCGAGCCGCGCGTACCTTCCGACGCAGCCGCTGGCGCTCACGCCGGAGCAGGCTGCGGCCCTGGACATCGCCCGCCGCGCGATGGACACGTTGCAGCCGCCCGTCATGCTGCTGCACGGCGTGACCGGCAGCGGCAAGACAGAGGTGTATCTGCAGGCGATCCGCCACGCGCTCGACAAGGGAAAGGGCGCGATCGTGCTGGTTCCGGAAATCGCCCTGACGCCGCAGACGGTCGAAAGGTTTCGCGGCCGCTTCGGGGACACCGTCGCGGTCCTGCACAGCCACCTTTCCGACGGCGAGCGCCACGACGAGTGGTACCGCATCTTCGAAGGCCGGGCCAGGATCGCCATCGGCGCGCGCTCGGCCCTGTTCGCGCCGGTGGAGTCGCTTGGCCTGATCGTGGTGGACGAGGAGCACGAGCCGAGCTACAAGCAGGCCGAGGCGCCCCGCTACAACGCCCGCGACGTAGCGGTCATGCGCGGCCGCATCGAGGGCTGCGCGGTGCTGCTCGGCTCCGCGTCGCCGGCGCTGGAATCGTTCCAAAACACGATGAACGGGAAATACGGGCTCGTGTCCATGAACGCGCGCGTGGACAACCGGAAGATGCCGGTCATGCGCATCGTGGACCAGGGCGCCGAGGCGGCCAAAACGGGCAAGCCCAGCGTGCTGTCGCAAGACCTGGTTGCCGCCATGCGCGAACGCCTCGAAAACTCGGAGCAGACCATACTGTTCCTCAACCGCCGGGGCTTTGCCACGAGCCTGACGTGCCCGAAATGCGGGTTCGTCGCCGGCTGCGGCCAGTGCAGCATATCGCTCACCTATCACAAGCAGGCCGACGAGCTGCGCTGCCACATCTGCGGCGCCGTTGCCCGGCCGCCGGCGGCCTGCCCGAAGTGCTCCGACCCCGCATTCAAGTATTCGGGCGTCGGCACGGAGCGCGTCGAAAGAGTGGTGCGGTCGGTTTTTCCAAAGGCGCGCGTCCAGCGCATGGACCTTGACACCACGCGCCGGAAGGAAGCATACGAGCAGATTCTCGGCGACTTCCGCGCGCGCAGGATAGACATCCTCATCGGCACCCAGATGATAGCAAAGGGCCTGGATTTTCCCGGCGTGACCCTGGTCGGCGTCATTCACGCGGACCTGAGCCTGAACCAGCCGGATTTCCGCGCCTCTGAACGGACGTTTCAGCTCCTGGTCCAGGTCGCCGGCCGGGCCGGCCGCGGCGACGTTCCCGGCGAGGTCATAGTGCAGACCTTTTCGCCCACGAACGCCGCGATCCAGATGGCGCGCCGGCTTGACTTCAGGGGGTTCATTGACCAGGAGGTCGAATTCCGGCGCGAGCTGTTCTACCCGCCGTTTTCGCACATCGTTTGCGTGACGCTGGAAGGCCGCCTGCCGGAGGCGGTAGCGGAGGCCGCCTCAGGCCTGGCCGGACGCCTGAAGAGCGCGCTTGGGCCGGAAGTGGTGCTGTCCGGGCCCATGCCTGCGCCGCTCTCGCGCGTCAAGGGCAAGTCGCGCCAGCAGGTTCTCATGCGCGCAAAGGCGACCTCCGCCATGACCGCCCCGCTCAAGGCGGCCCTCGGCGAGCTGAAAATTCCCAGGGCGATCTCGGTAATAGTGGACGTGGACGCGATCTCCATGATGTGACCGGAAGGCATGGAAAGGGCATGGCCATGAACAAGGCGGCAATCGAAATCCTGTGCCCGGCGTGCGGGGAGGAAACGCTTCTCAAGCGCGAGCCGAAATACGACGGGTTCAAGAAGGTTGGCGAATCGCTGCTGTGCGCATCATGCGGCCACGAGTTCGCCGGCGAGCAGGATGTCCCGTACAGGGGCCGCGCAAGGCCCGCGGTTTTCGATGACGCCGACCGGCCCGCGGCGCCGCGCGTGTTCAGCGGCGACGAAAACGCCCGCATGTGCCGGTACTGCGCGGACTACATGGTCAACCCTTTTGTCCAGCGCTGCGTGCGGCACAAGCGCGAAGTGCAGGCCACGGACACCTGCGCGCAGTTCCGGGCAAAGCCGCCCCCGAAGCAGGCCGGGCCCGGCGCGCCCTGATCCTGGAAAGAGCAATCGAATATCCAACAAGGAAATCCCAATATTCATCGGATTCCTTGGAATATTCCGTGTTGGCTGTTGGGCGCTTAGGTTCAGCAGGGGTGCAACCCGGCTTCCGTAGCGCGCCACGGCGTGGCGCGATTGACCGCGCACGTTCGGCGGCCGAGGCCGTCCGCCCTCCAGGTGGATGTGCAAGGCGGAAGGTGCTGGGTGTAGCCGCGCCGCTGTGCGGCGCGCTTCTCCTCAGCATACGGCGGCCGGCCCCGGCCGCGCTCCCAGGGGGCTGCGCTTCGCCTCTCCTGGAGGGCGGCCGGCCCCCGGCCGCCGAAGATGAAGGCATGTCTCCCACGGAGGCGCGGAGGGCGCCGGGCTTGCCATAATAAATGTAAATCCGGCTCTTGGCTCTGTCATACTGCTCTTTCGCGCCCGGCAGGCGATGCCAGGATGCTATTGCCAGGTCGGGGCGGCCGTCCATGTTCAGGTCGCCGACTTCAACATCCATGGGCTGGGGAATGCCGGTCAGCGTGAAGGCGGGCGTTGCCGCCCAGGTTTCCGCCCGGCAGCAGGCCGGAAAGGCCGCGGCCATGATGGCAAGCGCCGCCGCCGTGACCAGCGCGCGCGCACGGCCGCCGCGAAGCCGCGTTCCCGCCTCAGCGCCCGGCCGCCCGGCCGCGCCGGGAAAAAAAAGCGCATTCATGGTCTTCACATTACCGGTCCGGAGCGCCCCCGGCAAGAACGAATGCGGCGAATTATTTTATCGGCGCTTTTTTCAGGACCGCGTAGTTCACCATGAACCAGGGCGGGCCCGCCTTGTTCACGCCCGGCTCGATGTTCGCGATCGTAACCGTATTGTAGCGCAGCAGCGCTTCAAACGGGATAGTGAATTTCTCCACGGAGTAGTTCTTGGCCGGGAACGGGTTCAAACCTTCGAAAATCACCTTGTCGTTCACCGCGATCCGGATTTTCACCTGCTCGGGCCGCTCGTCGTCCATCGCGCTGATGTGCATTTCATACGCGCCCGCGGGCGGAAACGGGTCGCATTCGAACTTGAACGTCACCTTGTTAGCCGGGGTCTGCGAGGCGTAGAGAATGCTCACGAACCGGACCACGGGGCACATCCGGTGCGCATAGACCGACAGTATGCCGCCGGGCATGTCCACCGGGGACTTGAAGATGTCGCCCTTGCCGATGCCGACCTGATCCCGGGCGACCTTTTCGGTGTCCGCTATATCCTTCTTGTAACGAGAGAGGAAATCCGGGGGATTTTTGGCCCCTTTCGCCACGGCCGCCGCGTAGACCACGCCGCCGCCGTATGCGCCGCCGTAATTCTTCAGCGCGAATTCGTTGTATTTCCTGGCTTTTTCCCAGCAGTCCGCGGCTATCTTGGCTTTCGCTTCCAGGTTGGCCACGTTTTCCGTGACGATCTCGGGCGTGAGGCTGCCGTACGGATACTTGTCAAAGTATGTCATCGCGTCGCGGCCCGGCTTCAGGATGTCGAACATGTCCTTGCCGAACAGCATTGCCGTTGACGCCCTGATCGACTTCGCCGGGTCGTACGCCTTGACGTTCCACAGGCAGTCGGCGAGCGTGGAGTTCTGCGCGCCTTCCCCGCCCATGTGCGAGTTCTTGTGGAACGCATGGATGTCGTTTTCGAAGAACCCGGGATAGTGCCACGCGTTCCAGTCCGTCTCGTCCACAATATACGAAAGCAGGTTGTGCGGGCCGGTCCCGTTCTGGAAAATCGTCGGCTTGCGCTTGATCAATTTCGCGAACCAGTCCGCCTGGCGCTTGGTCTTGATCAGGCCTTTCACGCCCGGCCCGGTCCAGTAGACCTCGATGTCCGGGTGCAGGTGTTCGCCCAGCGAGCGCAGGTAGTTCTCGCGGTCTTCCGGGTATGACGCGGGCGCGTCCGGGCCCCAGTAGAACGGCGGGCAGAAGACCAGCTTGAAGTCCGGGTGTTTTTCCCGAATGGCCAGGAACAGTTTGGTCACGTATTTCGCGTCAATGTTCGCGCCGATTTTGAATTCGGCCTTGTCCATTTCGTTCATGGGATAGCGGCCGTCGTCGAACGGGAAATAGATGTGCCCGCCGGCTTCCGCGACCTTCGAGAATTCGCGAACGTGCAGATCGAGCGTGCTCG
The DNA here is from genome assembly GCA_012514555.1 of Lentisphaerota bacterium. Lineage (GTDB taxonomy): Bacteria > Verrucomicrobiota > Kiritimatiellia > JAAZAB01 > JAAZAB01 > JAAZAB01. Next base: position 5,483 of record JAAZAB010000195.1, on the reverse strand, counting down.
GCCTGGAAAGCGGCGGCTGCGGGTACATGGCATACGGCGCCACGCCGTAGTAGCGGTCCAGGCCGAACGCCTTGAACTGGCGCGCGCTTTCCTGGGTGAGGAACGTGTTCAGCGGCGTCCAGCGGTTGTCCCCGAACGGCCCATGCTGCGACGATACCGAGTTCATCTTGTTGAACAGCGCGAATTCGAGCGAATCCTTCCAGAACCCCTCCAGGTACCCGCGGCGCGCAGTGTCCGGCCAGTCCGAAATCTCGCAGAGCCGCACCGCCTTCCTCTCCTGGTCCACGAGCTGAACCAGGGACACGATGCCCCACAGCACGCCCTGCATGTCATGCCCGTTGATCGCCGCCTCGTTCTTCGCCACGGCCAGCGCGTAGCCTTCCGGCTTGTCAGGTGCCCCCGGCGCGTTGGTTGAGGCGAGCATTATCTTCACCGTGAACCCGGCGCTGTTGTCAATCTTGATTCCGAACCGTTCGAATTTCCGCTTCAGAAGCTGAATCCGGGCGTCGTCCGCCCCGATCTCCTTGTCCGGCGCCAGCTTGACGGCCGGCAGGGCCGCAAATGTCTCGCTGTAAATCGCATGCTGCGGCGCCGGATAGACTTTCGCGCCGGTGTGGTAGGGCAGCTTGAGGTAATCCAGCTCGAGGCCCTTGAGGTGCTGAAGAACGACCTTGGCGTATCCGGCCGGATCGGTGCCCCCGCGGCTCGCGGTGTTCAGGCCCAGCGCGTCCAGATCTTCCAGGACTTTGATCGCCGCCGCCTTGTCTTTCTGCGCAAACAGGCAGTTCGCAATGCCGACCGCGGCGTCGCCGTATGCCTGCTTGCCGGCCTTTTCCAGGCCAAGCGCCGCGACCGCCTGGTAATGCGCAAGCGCCTGTTTCACGTCGCCCTTGTACAACAAGGCCTCCGCAAGCTCGTTGCGGTATGCGGCAGCCTGCGCGGCGTTCGGAACCTGGAGCTGAACCAGGTCATTCATGTACGCAAGGTAATCGTCCTGCATTTTCGACAGTTCGGATTCCGGCTTCAGCTCCACGTATCGCCCGATGTAGCCCGCGTTCCATACCCCGTAGGTCGTTTTGCATGTCCCGGCCAGGCTCGTCAGCGCCATCACCTTTAGACTCACATCAATCCCGGGAACGCCCAGCAGCTTTTTGGCATACGCGATCCGCGCCCCGCCGGAGCCCGGCTTCACGCCGTAAAGCATGAACATCTGTTCGTACAACCTTGCCTTCCTCGCATTGTCGAGTTCAAAACCGGCTTTCCCGGATTGCGCCTTCTTTTCAATGCCCAGCAGGATGTCTTCCAGCGCGCTGAAATCCTTTTCCTTTCCTGCCGCCATCGCGTTGCGCGCTTTCGTGAAGGCGCGAAGCGCTGCGTCCGCCGCCTGGTTCGACCGGAACAATTCCGCGGCGACCTCGATCGCTTTCCTGTAATTCTTCCGGGCTTCATACACGCCCATCAGCGACAGCCTGGCCTTGAGCGCCGCAGCGTCGTTCGTCGCATTCTTAAGCAGGGCAAGCTGCTCCGCTTCGGATGCCTTGAGTTGCTTCTCAGCCTGCGCTTGGTCCGGCGCCGCATTCTCCCCGGCCGCGTGAAGGTTTACAGCGATGAAAAACGCCGCGGCCAGCGCGAATGCGCCGGCGCGCCCGATGGTCTTGTGCATTTCAGTCATGGCGGCTCCCCTGTTGACGGTTCGAGAAATCGCGTCCGGCCGCGCCGCGATGGAGGCGCGGAAAACGCGCGAAGCCGAAATGTTGACATTCCCGCTTGGCCGAGGCAACCCAAAAATGGTGCCCGTTCACGACATGACATCCCGCCTGCGCGAGCCCGGCTCAGCCGGAGGCTTCGCCCTAACCGTGCGTTTTCAGACGAACATCCAATATCCAAGTCCAATATCCAATAACCAAGTCCATGGAATAAGGAGGGGCCTCCGCGCCTCTGCGGGAGACATGCATTCATCCCATTTATTTCGGCGGCCGAGGCCGTCCGCCCTCCATGTGGAACGCGGCCGGCGCCTCTGTAGCCGCGCCACGGCGTGGCGCGCCTTCCCGGATTATGCGGGTACGGAGCCCCGCGTTCCCCCAAGGGCATTACCGGGGGCTGGAGGGCGGACGGCCCCGGCCGCCGAAGAAAACAGGAAGAGATGTTTTGCCAGTTCAAAAAGCCTATTCTGTAGCCGCGCCACGGCGTGGCGCGATTGGCCGCGCATGCGGTGGCCGACCTCCAAGAAGGAAGCGAGGACGAGGACGAGAAAGAGTCGGGGAGCAGGCAAAACAGACGCAGGAGACAGAATTCAGAAGTCAGTAGTCAGAATGAGAATGCGAAAAGAAAAGGCAATATGCGCGCTGACGCAGGCGAATTGTCCTTCCTGCTCTTCGCTGGCTGATTCTTCTGAATTCTGTTATTGCCGAGCATTTTGCGCAAGATTTTCGGCCCGCGCGCGAGTGGCCATTGCAACACTTGAGAAGTGAAAATGGTCACGCGGCAAGGTACGCTCTTCGTGTGCTAGCAACACATGGAGGGCGCAGTGACTTACAAACGCGTGACCGAGGAAGAGCGTAGACTGATTTATTGGTGGTGTCGAGAAGGATATGGGGTTCGGGAAATAGCCCGGCGTCTTAGGCGGGCTGCCGGGAGCATCAGCCGGGAACTGTCGCGGAACTGTGGGAAGAAGGGCTATCGGCCCCTGCAGGCGCACAGGAAAGCCCAAGCACGTGCTCGGCGGCCAGGGCCCAGGCGGTTTACCGAGGCCGTGCGTCTGGATGCGGAGAAGCGGCTTCGAGAGGGATGGACGCCGGAGATGATCAGCGGGCGGGCGCGGCTGGAAGGCCGGGCGTGGGTATGCAAGGAGACGATCTACACTTATATTTATGCGGACGCCAAGGCCGGCGGCGATGTGTGGCGGACCCTGCCGCGGGCGCACCGCAAACGTCGGCGCCGGTGTCCGCGCCAGGATATGCGTGGGCGCGGGAAGATTCCGAACCAACGGATGATCGATACACGTCCGGCGGAGGTGGAGACCCGAACGACGGTAGGGCACTGGGAAGGGGATTTGATCTGTGGAGCCCCGCGCAGCGGCAATCTGGTGACGGCGGTCGAACGTCACTCACGCTTTACGCTGTTGGGCCGTACGGATACCAAGGAAGCCGGCGAGGTGACGGCGGTGTTGAGCGCGATGTTCCACGAGGTGCCGAACGCGGCGCGCGTGGGGGTAACGCTGGACAACGGCAAGGAGTTTGCCGGCCACGAGGAACTGGCACGCAGGACGGGGCTGGACGTGTTCTTTGCTCGGCCGTATCACGCGTGGGAGCGAGGCACAAACGAAAACACGAACGGGTTGATTCGGCGGTTGTATCCCAAGGGCAGCTCGTTCGCCACTCTTGGCGAAAGGGCGTTGCAGCAGATCGACCGATACGTGAACGACCGACCGAGGAAGTGCTTGGGCTGGAAGACGCCCAGGGAGGTAATGACCGCCTTCTTGGCGGCCGCCCCTTGAAGAGTGGGGCCAACTCAAAACTCTTCCGCCATGGGGCACGTCTCTGCCCTCGCCCCTTCGGGGCGCCCCTCCGGGGCCGGTCAGAGCCATGCCCCACGGCGGAGGTGTGCCCACACCCACCGCTTTGGCTTGCCTTTCCACCCTCAACAGCCCACTCTACCCACACAACCAGCACTACGAGGAGTCAACCCACGCCAGCAGTAGCCAGTGTTGCACTGGCTACTGGCTGGCGGGCGGCCTTGATTCAAGGCCGCAGCAGATTTATTGAAATTAGTATTCAGAAGTAGTGACCTTTCGCCGGTGATCCCCGGGCGGCTTTGCTGGGATGCTGCATGATTTTTGAATCCATCGCGTTGCGGCTGGCGCACGGCCGTTGCGTCGCGGCAAGGGCTTGGGCGCGTGCGCGGCTGCCTGTTGTTGCCGGCCTGGCGCTGGGCCTTGCGGCGCAAGGCGCTTCGGCCATAAACGCGACAGGCGGCAAAGCGACCAACGATGTCGGCGACCGTCGCATACACACGTTTACCGGCAGCGGCACGTTCACGGTTCTGTCCGGCGGCGATATCGAAGTCCTGGTGGTGGCGGGCGGCGGCGGCGGCGGGTCCGGCGGCCCGGGGCAACATAGCGATAACGGCGGGGGCGGCGGAGGCGCGGGCGGGTTGATTTATTCGAATGCGTTCCCGGTCAGCCCGGGCGTCATTCCGGTCACCGTCGGGGCCGGAGGCGCCGGGGGCTCCGCGGCCGGCGCCGCCGCGGTCAATGGCGAAAATTCGTCATTTGCGTCGTTGACCGCGATTGGCGGCGGGCGCGGCGCATGCGCGCAAACCACCCATGCCGCGGGCAGCGGCGGGTCCGGCGGCGGGGCGTCATACACCCAGACTGCCCGGGGCTCAGGCACTACCGGCCAGGGCAACCAGGGCGGCTCCTCCACCAGCGCCGCCAGGTATGCGGGCGGAAGCGGCGGAGGCGCGGGCGCAGCCGGCCTGGATTCCACGGTGCTCTATGGAAGTGGCCTGGATGGCGGAGACGGAGTCAGCATATCCATATCGGGCGTTCCCGTGTACTATGCCGGAGGCGGCGGAAGCGGCGCGGGCGGCTGGTGGGTGACCGTCGGCGGGAATGGCGGCGCGGGCGGCGGCGGGGCCGGCGGGCATGGCGCCAATCCCGCCGTAATACATGCGGCAACCCCCGGGGCGGCCAATACCGGCGGGGGGGCGGCGGCGGCGGATGCACGGCTGTCAACGGCACGCGAACGGCGGGCGGCGCGGGCGGCTCCGGGATCGTGATCGTGAGCTATCGCTATGGCACGCCCGTGGTGTCGAACCTCAACGCCGTGTCCGAGACCAGCTTCATGACTCTGAACGGGTCCCTGGTTTCCGCCGGCTTGGACGCGAACGTGTCGGCGGCCGTGTTCTGGGGCGCGAACGATGCCGGCGAATACATGTCCGGATGGACGCACACGAATTGGTTTCCCGGCGCGGCCGCGGAGGGGCCGCTGAGCACCAACGTGACGCCGGACAGAATCGGAAAACTTTACTATTTTAGATTTTTCGCATCGAACAGCTTTGGCCAGTCCTGGGCGGACCCGGCCCACAGTTTCATATGGTGGGCGGATATCCGAACCGGCTCCGTGTTTTCCACGTGGTGATGGATAAGGGCGGCGCTACCCCGGCGCCTGTCAGCCGCGCGACAGACATTGACAAACGCGGCGCAACAGGCTATTTCTTGCGGCGTCACAGGCGGATGCCGGATCGCGCCGGGGTCCGGCCGCGCGGCAAAACGCGCGAAGGCGCAGGAAATCATCAAGGGAGAGCCCAGGCATGACGGACAATATGTTTACGGCCCACGGCACGGTGGTCGTATCGGATGAGCAGCGGGGAACGGCCCTGGTGCGGGCGAAGGACGGCGAAACCTACTTTGTCATCTGCTCCAAGGGCTACGTGCTCAGCGTCAACCTCCGCACTCAGCAGGTGCGCCAGGCGCTTTACCC
>JAAZAB010000194.1 GCA_012514555.1 Lentisphaerota bacterium | reverse complement strand
CGTCGGTGGGGACCATCACCGGCAGCGGCGAGACTAACAGGGCAAGGATCGGTTTCCTGACCGCGAACCTTGATTATGGAACGCATACCGGGCGAGTCATAGTTTCCGGCACGGACTTGGAGTACGGGGACACGGTTCCGGAGCGCCAGGTGCAAGTAATGATCACCGTCTTGGGGCAAGATCCGCCCGCAACGATATCGGCTTCGGACGGAATCTACCGCGACCGCGTCATGGTGCGCTGGCCGAACGCCGGGGAAGAAGTCTACGGCTATGAAGTGCGCCGCGGAACAACCCCGGACCCGGCGGTTTCCCAGCTGCAGGCGATTATCGGGGTGACGAATTATGCGGACATGAACACGGAGGCGGGGCAGCCCTACTATTACTGGGTGCGCTCAGTCAACTTGTACGGCTACGCCGGGAGTTACGGCCCCCACGACATAGGGTTCAGGGGAATCGCCGCGCCCGCAACCATGACGGCCAGCGACGGCACCTCGACTGAGTCGGTTCGCGTGGCATGGTCGCCAGCCTCGAGCGCCACGGACTACCTCGTCTATCGCAATACCATCATGGATTCCAACACGGCCGTGCTTGTGACCTCGGTTCCCGCGACAAACTGCTACGACGTTCCCCCGCAGGCGGGCGTGCTTTATTATTATTGGGTCAAGAGCAAGAACGCATTTTCAACGAGCGATTTCAGCGTTGGCGACAGCGGCTATGTCGGGCTGACCCCGCCGGGGAACGTTGATGCCAGCTACCGCACATACACCAACAGCATCGCCGTCACATGGAGAGCGGTTTCAAACTCGGCAGTCTACGAGATATGGCGAAACACTTCCAGCAACAGGGGAACGGCTGCAAAGATCGGCGAAACGGGCGCCTTGATGTATGACGACTCCAGCTGCGCTGCTGAAGTTGATTACTATTACTGGATTCGCGCCAGGAATGACATCGCTCAGAGCGCCTTCAGCGACAGCGCAGTCGGGAAACGCAGGGCCCCGGGCACGCCGTCCGCCCCAGGCTGTGTTTCCGCCAGTGACGGGACCTTCACGAACCTGGTGCGCGTGACTTGGGCGACGGCCGCCGATGCGGCAAGCTACGAGGTGTGGAGGAGCCTCCAGAACGAGACGGGGTCGGCTGCGCTGCTTGCAGGCACGGAAGGGCTGCTCTATGACGACGCATCCGTGACGGGCGGCGTGACCTACTTCTACTGGGTCAAGGGCATCAACCCGAACGGCGCGAGCACATTCAGCCCCTGCGACAGCGGATACGGGGCGATAGCCGGTTCGAGCAACGCCGACTTGTCCATCACCAACCTGGTGTTCCTGCCCGCGGCGTGCGCGCCCGAGGGGAATCCGGGCCGCGTTTCATTCAGGCTGAAGAACGCGGGGCCGGCGGCCATGTCAGGCGGCAACCGGCGGGTGACCGTCGAATTCTTCTGCACCACAAATTCCGCTTTGGACAAGCCGCTCCACGTGTGGCTGGGCAACCTGGTGGCGGAGCCCGTCCTTGCGCCCGGAGAGTCAGAGGCGATGGTGTTGTCGGATTCGGATCTGGCCGCCTTGAGGATGCCTTCCGCGGTCGGCGCCTACAACGTGTTCGCGCGCGTCCACCATTCGTATCCCTCGGAGCTTGCGGATCCTGTCCTGGGAAACAACACGGTGCGGCGTATCGCTCCCGTGAAGGTCAAGGCCGAGGGCGGGGCCCCGTATCGCCAGGTCAACGATTACAACGGCGACAAGATTTCCGACCTGGCTGTCTACAACGAGGCGGCCGGATCATGGTTCATTCTTGACATGAACTCGGGAAAAGTGGTGACGTGGGATACGCGGTGGGGCGGCGCGGGGTTTGCCACGGTGTTCGGCGACTATGACAACGACGGACTGGCCGATATCGCGGTTTATGGCGCGGATACCGGGCGGTGGTTCATCCTGTCTTCAGCCGGGCCGGTCATTGCCTGGGACCTTGAGTGGGGCGGCGCGGGAATGCTGGCTGTGCCGGGCGACTTTGACGGCGACGGACGCTCGGATATGGCTGTCTACAACGAGGCGAGCGGGAACTGGTCCATTCAAACCGTCCAGGGCCGCATCATAGTCGCGCTCGCAAACTGGGGCGGCCCAGGCATGGCGCCGGTTCCCGGCGATTTCCTGGGCGACGGCGCCGCGTCAATTGCGATCTACTCGCAGGCGGGCTACTGGTTCATTCGCGAGGCGCAAAAAGGGGCGTCGGTGCTCGCCTGGCAGAAGAGCTGGGGCCGCTACAACATGGTTCCGGTCAGCGGCGATTTCGATGGCGACGGAATAGCCGACATGGCGGTGTACGACACCACGACCGGATTCTGGTATATTCGAGCCCTGTCCGGAACTCTTCTGCTCTGGGCCCATTCATGGGGCGGCGCCGATTTCACGCCGGTCAGCGGCGATTTTGACGGCGATGGCGTGAGCGACATTGCGGTGTATCACGAGGCGACCGGAACGTGGTATGCCTGGAGCCTGGACGGGCGCATTCTCGCGTGGGGCACAAACTGGGGCGGCCTCGGATACGCTCCCGTGCGCTGAAGCCTTTTTTTGGCGGCGATGGATATTCCGCTGTTCCAGCGGAAAACGCTGGAGAGGCCCTTGTTTCAACCCTCGGCACAGGCGCGGGACCGCCGGCAGGAAGTCCTGTGCATGCAAGGACGGTTTCCTTTGTTTGATTTGCGCAAAAGGCCGTGCGCCCCCGGATGGGGGGCGGCGCGAAAGCCGTTGGAAGTTCTGGAATGAGCGCCATGAAACATATTGCGTCTCCGTCCTCCTCCGGGTTCCTTCCGAACGCAAACCTGGTCGAAATTTCCACGGAAGTCTGCCAGCAGGTCGGCGGCATTTATACCGTGATTCACTCGAAAATACCGGCCATGATGCGGCGCTGGGGGCGACGGTATTGCCTTGTAGGGCCATACAACCCCGCGGCCGCGGCCGCCGAATTCGAGCAGGGATCAATGGACGACATTTTCGGGCAGGCGGCCAGGACCATGCGGGGCCGCGGATACGATGTCCATTATGGGCGCTGGCTTGTAACAGGCCGCCCGAATGTCATCCTGGTGAACACGCAGTCGGTGATGCACAAGCTGGGGGAAATCAAGTATTTCTTCTGGGAGCACCACCATATTTCCATTCCTGATGACGAAGAGGTCAACTTCACTCTTGCCTTCGGGCACATGGTCCGGGAGTTCCTGTGGACCCTGCTGCACCAGACGCAGCCGCATCCTGCGGTGATCGCGCACTTCCACGAGTGGCTGGGCGCTGCGGCGATCCCGGACTTGAGGAGGGATCGCGCTCCGCTCGGCATGGTATTCACCACCCACGCCACGGTGCTCGGGCGGTACCTCGCAATGGTGGACGGCGGGTTTTACGACCATCTCCCTCATGTCGACTGGCAGAAGGATGCCAGGCGCTTCAATATTGAGGCGCGCGTCAGGCTCGAACGGGCGGCCAGCCACGGCGCCCACGTTTTCACGACCGTCAGCGATGTCACGGGCAACGAGTGCAGGTGCCTGCTCGGGCGGGAGCCCGATTTTATTCTTCCGAACGGGCTGAGCATCGAGCGGTTCAGCGCGGCGCACGAGTCGGAAAACCTCCACCGGATCTGCAAGGAGATGATCCACAAGGCGGTCATGGGGCACTTCTTTCCAAGCTACAGCTTTAACCTTGACCGCACGCTTTACCTGTTCACCTCCGGCCGCTACGAGTACCGGAACAAGGGCTTCGATATTGTCCTGGAGTCTCTCGCCCGCCTGAACCACCGCCTCAAGCAGATGCGGAGCGATGTGACCGTGGTGCTGTTCATCATTTCCAAGCGGCCGTGCCGGTCAATAAACGCGGATGTCCTCAACAACAAGGCGGTCATGGAGGAGCTCCGGCGCACTTGCGAGGTCATCAAGGACCGGCTGGGAGACCGCCTCTTCCAGGCAGCCGCTATGGGGGCGATGCCGGACCTTAACGAGCTGGTTGACGAGTACTGGCGCCTTCGCCTGCGCCGGACCATGCAGGCGTGGCGGACGGACCGCCTCCCGTACGTTGTGACCCATGACCTATGGGACAACGGGCGGGACGATGTCCTGAACCAGCTCAGGGCCTCCCGCCTCCTGAACGCGCAGGGCGATCCGGTCAAGGTCATCTATCACCCCGACTTCATTACGCCCAGCAACCCTTTGTTCGGAATGGAATACGACCAGTTCGTGCAAGGCTGCCACATGGGCCTGTTCCCGAGCTATTACGAGCCGTGGGGCTACACGCCCCTGGAATGCATTGCGCGAAGCATTCCTGCCGTCACGTCCGACTTTGCGGGCTTTGGCGATTATATCACCAAGCACTACCCGGACTGCGAAAAAAACGGCGTCTTTGTGATTCACCGCCGCAACCATTCGGATTCGGAGGCCGCGGAGGAAATGCTGAATTACCTGCTCGGGTTCATCAAAATGGACTTGCGCGAACGAATTGCCATGCGGTTCCGATCCCAGACAATGGCTGAAGGCTTCGACTGGCATCACCTCGCCCGGCGATACGATGACGCCCACGTCCTTGCATTGAGCCGTTCCGGGTCATGATGCCATGGCTTTTCCGGTGATTGTCGCGTTTGCATCGCCATTTCATGCGGCCGCGGCGGTTTCGTCCGCTCTGGCTGCCCTTGCGATGCTTGCTTTTTTCGCGCTCGCATCTGCCCGCTCCGGGGCGCGGCCCCTGCTTGCGCCCGTGTTCCTGGCTTCACTGGCGTTTGTATTCCTCCTGCGCTATCCGCCCGAGAGAGTTCGGGGCGCGGACCCCGACTGGAAGGCTTCCGGCCTGGTTGATGAAATGCTTGAGCGAACCCGCCTTGGCCCGCCCCTGCGTTTCGCGGTAATCCCGCGGCTTTCGGAGTTCCAGCCCGGACTGCTGCTTCTTGAGTGCGCGCGGCGCCGCGTGCCCGCGGATCGAGCCCTGGCCAACGGCATTTGGAAGGCCGGGCAGTGGGGTAATCTGACGGACGCAGAGTTCATCGTCACAGGCGCCGGCGGCGGCGCGGGGGAATTGCCATGGCAGGCTTTCTTGCGGGGCAGCCTTGAGGCGTCCGAATCCGGCCTGGGCCGGAACTACGAGCGGGCGTCCGAAATGGCGCTGCCGGACGGAACGCGGATAACGCTCTGGCAGAGGAGGGCGCCATGAGCCCGGCGTGGCTGCGCCGCTGTCCCGTTGCAGTGCTGCTGGCCGTCTCGGCCGGGCTCATGGCCCTGAATGTGCTGGATGACCCGCTTTCAACCCGGCCCCTGCGCTCGGATGAAACATGGCACCTTCTTGCGGCCGTGCATTACGGGCGCTGCTTTTCCGGCGCGCCGGAAGCCCCGCCGATCTGGGCGGTGGACCGCCATTACCCGCCGCTGGTGACCGCGCTTGCAGGCGGCGCCAATTGCATTTTCGGGGAAGGCGGCAGGCTCGCGATAGCGGTTGTCTCTCTTTTCATTCCGGTTCTGCTCGTTTCCGTTTTCGGGTTGGCGCGCCGCTTCGGGCTGCCGCCGCTTTCCGCCCTTGCCGCCGCGCTCAGCCTCCTTTTCAGCCGCCGGCTTTTCTCGATGTCCCGCGAGTTCATGTTCGATTTCCCGCTTGTCGCCATGGTGGCTCTTTCCGCCTGGGCTTTTGTTGCCGCGGGCGATTTCAAACAACGCGGGCCCGCGCTGCTTGCCGGCGCATGCCTCGGGCTGGCCGCGCTCACCAAGTGGACCGCACCCCTGTACCTCGCGCCGCCAGTGCTTTTTGCCGGCATCCGAGCATGGCCGGACCGCTCAGGGCGCAAGCGATGGCTCACGGCGCTCGGCGTCGCGGCGCTGCTCGCCGCCCCGTGGTACGGGCCCAATCTCGGGTCCCTCGCAGGCGTGGCCGCGGATCATGCGTTCAGCAGGGTGGGGTTGCCTGAAACCGGCGCGCAATTTCCATCCCTCTGGTCCATGCGCGCATGGACGGCATACCCGGTCATGCTCATCCGGATGTGGCAGTGGCCCCTGTTGCTGCTGGCTATGCTGGGCGTTCTGTCGGCCTTTTCCGTCCGCGGCCGCACGGCGCGGCCGCTCGCGGGGTGGATTGCAGCTTCCTTCGTGCTTGTCTCGCTGTTGCCCCCGCGCGACCCTCGATTCATCGCTCCGCTCCTGCCCGCCCTGGCGACGGCGGCCATGCTCCCTTGCGAGTTCCGCGTTTTTTCGGGCTCCATGCGGCGCGAGGCGGTGTTCGCTTCCGCCCTGCTCGCAGCGATCGCGCTCGGCGGGGACCTGCCCGGAGTCAGGCCGCTTCCGATCCTGGAAAAATTGCGGGAACGCTGGGAATATCAATTCGATCACAAATGGAACGGGCCGCCGCCCCCATCGCGCAATGGGCTTGCGTGGACGCCGGACCCGCAAGGCCTTGCCCTGGCGCTGGAGGCGTCCGATCCGCGCCTGAGCCATATAGCGGACGATTGCTGCATTCTGCTTCAGGATATCGGCGCGCCGGGCATTGCGCTGGCCATCCTTGCCAAGTACCAGGCATTCCTGGACGGCGCGCGCGCCGGCTTCAATAAAGCCGGAAGCACGCTCCGCCTCCAGCCGGCCAGGAGCCCGGCCTGCCTGAAAGACGGCCGCCTGCCCGGCGACGTGGACGGCGTGCTGATGCTCGAACTCGACGAACGTTTTCATGCCTCCCAATTCGAATGGCCCTCGGTGCGCTCGCTCGGACCGGACTGGGTTGAGCTGCAGTGCTGGCCGATTTCCGAATCCCATTCGGCCCGCTTATTCATCAGGACAAGGAGGCTTCAGTGATTCCAAGATTCAGCCCGACCGTTTCGTTCGCCGGAACATTGCGCTTCCTTCTGGACATGGCTTTGGCCCGCGGCGATTCGAATGACATCAGCCGCTTTGAGCGGGCTTTTGCGCAATTCCAGGGCTGCGAACATGCGCTTTTCGTGCCCTCCGGCCGCATGGCGCTCCTGCTCATTCTCCGGCACCTTGGGTATCCGCCGGGTTCGGAAGTGGTCGTTCCCGCATTCACGCACTTCTCCATTCCTTCAGTCATACGGTACGCCGGCCTTGTTCCTGTTTTCGCCGACCTTGACCCCGGAACGTACGAACTGACGCCGGAAACTGTCCGGGCCGTCCTGACCGGCAGAACCCGCGCAATGATTCCCACACACCTTTTCGGGCGGACATGCCCGATGCCCGGCCTGCTCGCTCTTGCCGGCGAACGCAAGTTGGATGTCATCGAGGATTGCGCCCAGGCCTTCGGCGCAAGGGTGGGCGAACGCCGCGCGGGCCAGGCAGGGCAGGCCGCGTATTTCACGTTCGGCATAACGAAGAATTTCACCACGTATTCCGGCGGCATGGTCACCTGCGCCGATCCCGGCATGGCTGAGGCGATGCGGGAATCGCTGCGCGCATTCCAGCCCGCGTCGCGCTCCCGGCTGTTCAAGGAAGGCATCGTGGCCTCCGCCATGGCAGCCGCAGCCTGGCGGCCGGCGTTTTCCATGGCGCTGGCGCCCGTGGTCCGGGCGGCCGGCCCGGACCGGGCCGATCTTGTGCACCGCCTCTTCGATGAGCCGCCGCGCGACCTGTCGGAGGCCTCCGTCCCGGCGCTCCAGTGGCGGCCTGTCCCGGCCCAGGCGCGCGCCGGCATGCGGCAGCTTGGCGCCCTCGACGCCCGCAACGAGCTCCGCCGGAGCGCGGGCTGCGCGCTGCTGGATGCGCTCGGGCGCAGGGGCTGCGCAGGGCTGCCGACAGCGGCCGAGCCCGGGGGCGATCATGTCTTCATGAGCTTTGCCATCCGCCGCGAAAAACGCTACTCCTTTATTCACCGCTTGCGCCGCTTTGGCGTTGACACTTCTCCGGGATATGTAACAAACTGCCGTCATTTCGCTCCGGCCGGCGACAAGGGCGGCCCGGAATGCCCCGTTGCGGAATCCGTTGCGGACAGGATTGTCCACCTGCCGCTCTATCCGGGCTTGAGCAGGGCCGACATCCAGAGAATTGCCGAGGGGGTCGCTCGCGCGGATTGCGCGTAAAAAGTCAACAGGCCGTCAACCCGGCAGGCGTGGGCGCGATGAAGGAATTGGGTTACTACATGCTGTTTTTGGCGATCATCGTGGCGGCTCTGGCTGCCGCTGCCTTCGCCCTTGAAAATGCGCCGGGCGCCAGGTAAATGAGCCCTGCGATTCCACACGTCTCCGAATCGCGGCCCGGCAAGCCCGGCGAGCCCTCCATTCCCGATGTTCTCATGGCCGCGTTCAGGCGCGAAGTCCTTTTGAACGTGCCCATCCATCTTTTCATCCTGATTCCGGCAGCCTGCCTGATGGCCCACCTTTCGACCCGCATCGATCGCGTGCTCGGCTGGGGCGGGATTGTTCGCGAGCCCTGGAATATTGTGGCCGGCATCCTTCTTATCCTGGCGGGCCTCCTCATTGTCTGGTACACCTATGGCTACCTGGCAATCATGGGGCAGGGCAGCCCCGGAACCCATCTCGGGGGCCCCGTGCGCCTTGTCACCACCGGCCCCTATGCCCTGTGCCGGCACCCATCCATCATTGGCAAGTGGCTGGGCGTGACGGGACTTGGGTGCGTGGTCGGCTCCCCAGTCTTCCTCTTTGTTGTCATTCCCATGTTGACCGCTTATTCGCTCCTGGCCGCCAGGCACCTGCAGGAGCGGCGCTGCGTTGAGCTGTGGGGCGAAGCCTACCTGGCATACCGCCGTAACACGCCACTTGTTATCCCCAGGATACGCCGCCTTCGAATCAAGAAAGGCATGGGGGACAGACAGGCTATTATGTAATGAGCAATCGAATATCCAATATCCAACGGAGACAGGAGTCAGAATTCAGGATTGCCTGCGAGCGCGCAAAGAACAGGCGCAATGCGCGCGGCCTTGGAGAATTATCCTTCTGACTCCCTGTTACGTTGCCGCCCCAGGCCATATCCGCGGCCAGCCGGCGGAGGCCGGCCGCATTCCGCGCTTGCATGGAGGGCGGCGAATCTGCTTTCATTGCCCCTTTTCCCGAGGGGCACACTGGCACAACCGGCTGAAGGGGCATTGGCGCGTGGAAATCGGATTTGAAATGCTGGCCCGGGACCCTGGGACATGCGCGCGCCGCGGCCGG
>JAAZAB010000193.1 GCA_012514555.1 Lentisphaerota bacterium | reverse complement strand
GTGGCGTATCCCCGTGACAAACATCTCAACGGCAACGGTAGCCAGTATCATGCCCATCAGGCGCTCTATTGCCTGCAGCCCCCTGTTGCCCAGGATCCGGCTGAGCGGAGCGGAGAACAGCATCACGATGCCCGCGGCAAGCCATGCGCAAAAAAGGGCGAACAGCCATTCCGGCCAGCGCGAAGGCTCCCTGGACCCAAGGAGAATGACCGACGATATCGATGCGGGGCCCGCAATGAGAGGCACGGCCAGGGGAACCACCAGCGGGGAGCTGCCGCCCGTGTTCTCGAATATGTGCTCCGAGCCAGAAAAGACCATTTTGATGGCGATCATAAGGAGAATTATGCCGCCCGCGATGCCGAGCGACGACTCGGTCACGCCCAAAAGCGACAGGATATATTTCCCGGCAAAAAGAAACGTCGCCAGAATGGCCAGGGCTATGAGGAACTCCCTGGCGATTATTCTGCGGTGCTGATTTGGGTCAATCGCCCTGAGCGTGCACATGAACAGAGGTATGTTGCCCAGGGGATCAATCACGAGAAAAAGAACTACTATCGCGGATAAAACCGACACGCTTCCCGCTCCTTTCCCCGGCAATGGCGCGTCAATCCCGTGCAGCGCCTTTGCCATTGAAAGGCGAGCATATCACGGCAGGCTTCCGGTACAAGCGAATAACACAAGCGCCAATCAGACGTGACCCCAATTGTGCGGGCTGTCAGGGAGACGCCTGCGGCAGGTCCCGAAGCGCTATCACCCTGAAATTGTTTGTTGCCAGGAATCCCATGTACTCCTCAAACAGCTCCGGCCGGGTATCCACCCAGGGATGGGTATATTCCGGAACGCCGTGAAAAAGGAGCACGGGTATCCGGTCTTCCCGGGCCTGGCCAACTGCCCGGTAAAAAACATTCCTATCCGTGCCGTGCACCGGAAACGCGGGCACCCTCATAGGATGGCCTTCCCCGGGAACGTAGCACCCGGCCTGCCCGGTCCGGGCCAGGCGGTATCCCTTGCGTTCCAGCACGGAAAACGAGTCTTCAATTCTCCCGCTGCTGCATCCCGGGTAGGCAAAAGTGACAGGGCGGGTTATTCCCCACCGCCGGCAACGCTCCTCCAGCCCGGTCAGTTCGGTCTCCAATTCCCCGGCGGAAATATCCGTGACCACCTTATGCCGCAGGGTGTGATTGCCGATCTCGAACCCGGCGTCGTGAAGCCCCTTGATCTGTTCCCAGGTCATGTATTGCCGCTTGTCGGTTTCGAAGTCGGGCGGGAATTCGCAAACGTAAAACGTGGCGCCGAAGCCCATCTTTTTCAGCAGCGGCCCGCACAGCGTCGCGTGGTTGGCCACCGCGTCGTCAAAAGTCAACACAACCGTTTTTTCCGTCATTGATTCTCCCTTGTTTTTTGCCGCGCGGCAGACGCAGGAAAAACGTTATTTTGGGCCCGCATTCTTGAGAAGGACCCGGGTCAGGGAAAACGGGGGCAAATGCAGGGACAGCAGGCTGCCTTCCCGCACATCCGCGAGGGCGGAGCGCGGCGCGACCTGCCCCGGATTGCCCAGGGTATTCCGGTCATTCCACAGGGTGCCGGCCAGCGTGACGACTTCCGCGCGTGCCTGCGCATGGAAACCTGCCAGCGCGATGTCCAGCGACACGGGGCCGCAGGCGGCGCCGCGGTGGATGAGCATCAGCGCCAGGTCGCCCCCGGGGTTGATGACCGCCAGCGCATCAAGGATTGGCACGCCCGTCTGCGGCGGGATATGAGAAAAGGCATGCTGGGTGGCGAAGGTCTCGCAGGCCAACCGAACTGCCACGGGCGTGCCCCCGGCCAGCGCGATCCCCAGCGCATGGGCGTAATGAACCGGGTTGGCAAAAACGCGCTCACGCTCCTTGCGCAGCCCGCCTCCGTGGTTGACGGTGGCCGAGTGGGTCAGCAGCTCGACAAAGTCGCCCAGGCGAACACAGGCATTGACGATCATCGCGAGAAAAAGGGCCTCCGCAATGGTATCCGGGCGCGGGAGCAGTTCCGGAGCGCATTGCCCCCCCGGCTTGACCTCGCCATGGAAGTGCGCGAAGAGCTGCAGCTCCGTGATGGCCATGCGCGGCGCGGGATTCCCCGCCGCACGCATCCGCGCATGCAAGTCGCGATACCGCCGCTCCAAAACAGCGGGATAGCCCATGAAGGCGTGGTACAGTTCCGCCGGATCGGTGTCCGCGCTCACGCTGCCGCCGGTGAGAATGTGGTCCGTGATGCTGCGCAGGTTTTTCCCGGCGTCCTCGATCAGCCGCCGGTTCCACTCCGAGTCCGGCTCGTTGCCATACCCGCAGCCGAGGAGTTTGAGCGTGGGATCGGCGGCAAGCATGGCCTCGCGGAAGCGGCGGTAGCGGTCCGCATTGCCCGCCGGCGTCGTCCAGCTGACCTGCCAGCGCCCGTAAATCTCATTGCCGATCTCCCAATGGGTGACGCGGTAGGGTTCCGGATGGCCGTTGGCCGCGCGCAGCCGGCCCATGGGCGTGTCCGGAGCGCCGTTGCAGTATTCCACCCATGCGGCGGCTTCCGCCGCCGTGCCGTTGCCCGCGTTCACGCAGATCAGCGGCTCGCAGCCCACGGCCCGGCAGAAGGCGAGGAACTCGTCGGTGCCGAACAGGTTGAACTCCAGCCCATCCCATGCGGGATTTGGCAGCGTGGGCCGGGCGTCCACCGGGCCGACGCCGTCGCGCCAGTGATAGCCGGAGACGAAGTTCCCGCCGGGCCAGCGCAGCAGCGGCAGCCGGGACTCCTTGAGCAGCCGAACCACGTCCGGGTCCGCGCCGCCAACATGGTCGCCGGGATAGAGCAGCGCGCGGTCGAGGAGCACGTTGGCGGGCGCATCGCAGGTGACGGCAAACCGGTAGAGCGCCGCCGCGGGAGCGTCAGCAGGCAGGCAAAGGGTTCCCGTGAACGTCTGCCACTCAGGCCCCACCCTGATGCTGGCGCGCGCGGACGCGTCCGGCGCGGCCGCGGGGCCGAGGCCGAGCGTCAGTTCGCATGGCGCAACGGCGCGCGCCACGACGCGGAAAAGATACGTCCGGGTGCGGTGCAGCGGCAGATACGTCCATTGCCCGATCCCGCGTCCTGTTTCAGCCTGAGGCTGGATTTCGACCCGCTGCGCCCGGCCGCCGTTGGGGCCGGCGTCAGGGCTGAGGCGCACCGCGTCGGCCGCGCCGATACGGAACCAGCCGAAAGCCCCTCCGTCGAAATAAGCCGCGACAAGCGCCTGTGGATCGGGCCAGGCATTGCGCTGCGCAATCGCGGCAATGCGCCGCTCAATTTTCTCGCGGCTGCTCTCCGCCCACACGCCGCCGTCCGGATGGTCGCCGGCCGCGAAACGCCACTGCCCGAACGTGCAGTTCAAGAGAATCTGGGCTTCCATTCCGTGGTATATATTGGCGCCCAGGTGCTCGCAGAACTTCCCGAAAAGCCTGGAATTGACAGGATGCGGCGAGCGCCGCCCTGCCTCGACGGTCAAGGTTGCCCGGCCCGGCGTCGAAACCGGCTCAAAACTATTTGCATCCATTGCTGGCCACCTCCATGTGTAAGGGCCATTTGATAATATAACAGACATTCATCCTGGAAAGAGCAATCAAATATCCAATATCCAACAAGGAACTCCCAATATTCATCGGATTCCTTGGATATTGGTAGGGCCATCGATATCGAAATCGCTATCGAAATCGGGATCGAAAGACAAAGGAAGCGACGGGGTGCGACTACAACAACGAGAGGACTCGATAGCGAAAACGATCCCGATCCCGATAGCGATTTGGATGGGAGCAAGCCCAAATCACCGGCGGGCGGGAGATTCTCAACCTAGAAGGAGAATATCCAACACTCAAGTCCAAGGAACAAGGGGGGCGCGGGCGTGGTGAATGGGCGGACTTGGATATGCCCATTCTCATCTCTCGCTCACTTGGACATTGGATATTCCCTGTTGGATATTGGATATTCGATTTCTGGTCCAACGCCACGACTTGAACATTGGATATTCCTTGTTGGATATTGGATATTGCTCTTCTAGGTTGAATGGAAGCGGGCCTTGGTTTAAAGTGCCCGGCC
>JAAZAB010000192.1 GCA_012514555.1 Lentisphaerota bacterium | reverse complement strand
TTTGCGATTGGTCAGAGTGCGGCAGATGCAAGGCGTAGCGGGTGAAGGTGTATTAACATACTCCGAACCCGCTACAACACAGCAGATGCCGCACTATGGCCAATCCCTCGTGGTTTGAAAAATGAACATCTTTTACAACAGCTCACACGCACTTTTTCGTTCATGGCAATTCAAACGCAATGCAGTTGTAAAAACCTGATGGTTTACCCATTATAAGTATTGTTCATTTTTCAAACGCAAAATCCGGGATAATCCGAGGTGTTCACAATGACAGTCCGAACCCGAATAGCGCCCTCGCCGACCGGCTCACCGCACATCGGCACGGCCTACATAGCGCTCTTCAACTACGCCTTTGCCAGGAAGAACGGCGGGCAGTTCATTCTGCGCATCGAGGACACTGACCAGTCCCGGTCCACGCGCGAATCGGAGCAAGAGATTTTGGACGCCCTGAACTGGCTCGGCATCCCGTGGGACGAGGGGCCCGACAAGGGCGGGCCGTGCGGCCCGTACCGCCAGAGCGAGCGCACTGCCATATACCGAGAGCACGCGCTGAGCCTGGTCGAAAAAGGCAAAGCCTATCCCTGCTTCTGCGGCGAAGCGCGCCTCCGGGAGCTGCGCCGCCGCCAGGCCGAAGCCGGGCAGGACAAGCTCGGGTATGACGGCCTGTGCGGCGGCCTTGATCCGGCCGAGGCTGCTCGGCGCATGCGCGCGGGCGAGCCGCACGTCATCAGGCTGCGGGTGCCCGCCGAAGGCGAATGCGCGTTCAAGGACCGGTTCCGCGAGGAGGTGCGCATCCCCTGGAACACCATAGACCACCAGGTGCTGCTCAAGAGCGACGGGTTCCCCACCTACCACCTTGCCAACGTCGTGGACGATCACCTCATGGGCATAACTCATGTCATCAGGGGCGAGGAATGGATCAGCTCCACGCCCAAGCATCTCCTGATCTACGGCGCGTTCGGGTGGACGCCCCCGGAGTTCGCGCATCTTCCGCTGCTGCGCAACCCGGACAAGTCCAAGCTCTCCAAGCGCAAAAACCCGACCAGCATTCTCTACTACCGGCGCGCGGGCTACCTGCCGGCGGCCCTGAGAAACTACCTCGGCTTGCTGGCCTACAGCCTGCCTGACGGGCGCGAGCGCTTTTCGCTCGACGACATGGCGGCCACTTTCGACTTCAGCCGCGTCAGCCTCGGCGGGCCGATTTTCGATCCCCAGAAACTCCGGGCCTTTAACGGCGCGTACATCCGGGGCATGGCGCCGGGCGAGCTCATGGGCGAATGCAGGAAGTGGATGCTCAACGACGACGCCTGGCTGAAAGCCATTTCCATGGCACAGCCCCGCCTCGCTTTGCTCTCGGACCTCGTGCCCATGACCGCTTTCCTTTTTTCAGACCGCCCGGGTGCGGCGGCCGCGGACCTCGCGGCCGCATGCGGTGGCGATGCCGGATTGGCTGCGCAGCGCCTCAAGCTGGCCCAGTGGGAATGCGAAAAAAGCGCGGCATGGAACAAGGATGTCGCCCGGGGGATATTTGACAGAATTGCCGGAAAGGAAAACGTCAAGCTCAAGGACCTGCTCCGCCTCTTTTTCCTGGCCCTGAGCGGGGCCGAAGTCTCGCTTCCCATTTTCGACAGCATGGAACTGCTCGGCAGGGACATGGTGGTGCGGCGCATCCAGTACGCGCTTGAAGCCCTGGATGCGGCCGGAACCCCGCTCAAGGGCAAGGCGCTCAAAGCCCTGTCCGAACGCTATGAAGCGGCCTACTGCGCCGCGCAATAAGGATAATCAAGCGAAATGGAACCTGAAATGCCGTCAGAAAACAACGGAGCCCGTGGCGGGCCCGGCCTCGATTTCGTAAGGGCCATCGTGGACGCGGATGTCAAGAGCGGCAGGAACGGCGGAAAGGTTGTCACGCGCTTCCCGCCCGAGCCCAACGGGTACCTGCACATCGGCCACGCCAAGGCCATATGCCTGGACTTCGGCATCGCCCGGGAATTCGGAGGCCGCTGCCATCTCCGCATGGACGACACCAACCCCTCGAAGGAAGACGAGGAGTACGTGAACGCCATACAGGAGGACATCCGGTGGCTCGGGTTCGAGTGGGACGGCAGCCTGTTATACGCCTCCGACTATTTCCCCCGTCTCTACGAGTTCGCCGTGGCGCTGATCAGGGCCGGCAAGGCCTATGTATGCGACCTGAGCCAGGAGGAGTTCAAGGAATACCGCGGGGCGCCTAACAAGCCCGGCCGGGAAAGCCCCTGCCGCAACAGGCCGGCCGGGGAAAGCCTCGACCTGTTCAGGCGGATGAAGGACGGCGAGTTCGAGGAGGGCCGCTACGTTCTCCGCGCCAAGATCGACATGAACTCCCCGAACATCCACATGCGTGACCCGGCGATATACCGCATCAAGAAGGCGCCGCACCACCGCACCGGCGCCGCGTGGGTCATCTACCCCATGTACGACTTCGCCCATTGCCTGTCCGACGCCATCGAGGGCATCACCCACTCGATCTGCACGCTCGAGTTCGAGGTGCACCGCCCGCTCTACGACTGGATCATCGGCCAGCTCGACGTGCCGTGCCACCCGAGGCAGATCGAGTTCGCGCGCCTCAACCTCTCCTACACGATAATGAGCAAGCGCATGCTCCAGCAGCTGGTGAACGAAAAGCTCGTCTCCGGCTGGGACGACCCGCGCATGCCCACCCTCGCGGGCATGCGGCGGCGGGGCTACACGCCCGGCGCAATCCGCAACTTCAGCCGCACCATCGGCGTGACCAAGTTCGAAAGCCTGACCGACGTCGCGCTGCTCGAACACTGCATACGGAGCGACCTGAACAAGACCTCGCCGCGAGTCATGGGCGTGATAAGGCCGCTGAAGGCCGTCATAGAGAACTATCCGGAGGGGCGCACGGAGAATTTCGAGGCCGCCGTCAACCCCGAGGACCCGTCGGCCGGCAACAGGTCCGTACCCTTCTCCCGCGAGATATACATCGACCGCGACGACTTCATGGAAAACCCGCCGAAATCCTTCTTCAGGCTCGCGCCGGGCCGGGAAGTGCGCCTGCGCTCCGCCTGCCTCCTGACCTGCAGGGACGTCGTCAGGAACGGGCGCGGCGAGGTTGTCGAGCTGCGCTGCGTCTACGACCCGGATTCCCGCGGCGGGCACGCGCCGGACGGGCGCAAGGTGAAGGGCACCATCCACTGGGTCTCGGCCGCCCATGCGCTCGAGGCCGAGTTCCGGCTCTACGATCGCCTGTTCAACGCCGAGAACCCGGCCGCGGCGGAAGACTTCAAAGACTGCCTGAACCCCGCTTCGCTCCAGGTCGCCCGGGGCTTTGTCGAGCCGTCCGTCAGGGGCGCGGCGCCCGGCAGCCGCTTCCAGATGGAACGCACGGGCTACTTCTGCGTTGACCCCGACTCCACCGCGGAGCTGCCGGTGTTCAACCGCACGGTCACCCTCAAGGACACCTGGGAAAAGGTCCGAAAGCCGGCGCCCTCCGCGCCGGGCTAGGACTGGCCGCGGCCGGGCCCGGCCGCATCGCGCGC
>JAAZAB010000191.1 GCA_012514555.1 Lentisphaerota bacterium | reverse complement strand
CATGTCCCGCTCATCCTCCGTGATCTTGCCGCTTTTCTGAAGCTGCTTGACCCGCTCGTTTGCCTCCTGGCGGATGCTGCGGATTGCCACGCGCGTTTTCTCGGCCATTTGCCGGGCCAGCTTGGTCATCTCCCGGCGCCTTTCCTCGCTCAGCTCGGGAATGGGCAGGCGGATGACGCGGCCGTCGTTCATGGGCATTATGCCGATGTTGGCCGCAATAATGGCCTTTTCGATTTCCTTCAGGGCGACGGGATCGTAGGCATTTATGACGATCAGCCGCGGCTCGGGCGTGGCGATGCCGGCGATCTCGCGCAGTCGTACGTTCGCGCCGTAATAGGAAACCTGGATGTGATCCACAAGGCCCGGGGAGGCCTTTCCGGTCCGGAGTCCCGAAAACTGCTGCACGAGATGCTCGTGCGACTTGGACATCTTGTCGTCTGTTTCCAGCAGAACATCGTCCGTCGTTTCCATGGTCCCTCTCCGCGGCAGGCCGGCTCGCGCAGCCGTCAGTTGCTCACGAGGGTCCCCACCGGGGTGCCGGTGAGAACCCGCTCGATATTTCCAACCTTGAAAAAGTCAAAGACAATTATAGGGATGTCATTCTCCATGCACAGCGAAAAGGCAGCCGAGTCCATCACCTTGAGGGATTCGCTGAGGGCCTGCCGGAAGGTGATCTTGCGGTACCGCCTCGCATCCGGGTTCTTGATCGGATCATCGGAGTAGACCCCGTCAACCTTGGTGGCCTTCATGAGAACCTGGGCCCCTATCTCGTTCGCGCGCAAGGCGGCCGCGCTGTCCGTGGAGAAATAAGGGTTCCCCGTGCCGCCGCCGAAAATGACTACGCGCCCCTTCTCGAGGTGGCGGATGGCGCGGCGCCGTATGAAAGGCTCGGCAACCTGCTTCATCTCGATTGCGGTCTGGACCCGCGTGTCCACCTTGATTTTCTCGAGCGCGTCCTGCAGCGCCAGGGCGTTGATCACGGTGGCCAGCATGCCCATGTAATCGCCGGTGTTGCGGTCTATGCCGCTCGCGTGGCCTGACACGCCCCGGTAGATGTTGCCGCCCCCGATCACGATGGCGATCTGGACCCCCATGCCGGCGGCGCTCTTGATGCGCTCGGCCAGCGCGGCCAGCACCTCGGGATCAATGCTTCGTGTGCTGCCCCGGGCCTTCATTACTTCGCCGCTCAACTTGAGCAGCACGCGGCGATACTTGCTTTTAGCCGGCCTGTGTGCAGCCATGTTTCTCCAATGCGGACCCGCCCGCCGGGGCGGAAGCCCGCGCATAAACCCGGATTTAACGGGATAAAATATGCGGGCAATCGTAAATCAGCATCCGCCCGAAGTCAAAGGAAAATGGGACACAAAAGCTTGACGAAAATTATTCGGGGCCTACCATGCTTGTTCAGTCCGCTTGCCCGGGTCTCCGGCCTGGCGCAAAGCGGCGGACGGGCAAACAGGGATATTAAGAAATCGAATATCCAAGGAACAAGGGGTCAAAACAGAAGACAGAATTCAGAAGGGCCAGTCGCGCCACGCCGTGACGCGCTACAGAAGGCGCCTGATGCGTTCCACATGGAGGGCGGCGGGCCTCCGCCGCCGAAGACAACAGGATGAAAACATATCTCGCGCAGAGGCGCAGAGGCGCGGAGGGGTGGTTTGCCTGTCCACAGGCGCTTGGCGTTGGAATAGGTTTTGAGTTTTGAGTTGAGCTCTGGGGACAGACAATCTGTGCTGGGACAGCCCCCTGGGAGCGCGGACGGCTTGCCCTTCGAAGCCGCTTCGGCGAAGAATGGGCCCCGGCCGCCGAATAAACAAGGATAACAATTGAATGGGAGCGCCGGCATGACCAGGATATTCATTCCCTTGGCGGCCCTTGCAGTCCTGCTTGCGGGATGCGCAAGCAGCAAACTGGACGACCGCGTCCTTAAGCTGGAGGACACCGTGTCGCGGCTCGATCGCAAGGCGGCCGAGACCGACAAGCGCCTCGGGCGCCTGGACGCCCTCGACTCCGACGCTGAGGCGATCAAGGCTTATTTCAGGGAGGTCCGCGAACAGGTGCGCTCGATGCGCGGCGACATTGTCAAGCTCATAGACGAGCAGAGCCTGGCCGTGGAAAAAGGCCGCAAGGAATACCTCCGGATACTGCTTCGCCAGAAGGAGATGCTGGACCGGATGCAAAAGGAAGTGGAAATGGCCGCAAGGGAGCTCAACGCGCCGCTGCCGGACGCCCAATCCGCCGTGACCGCCGCGCCCGGCGAGCCGGCCCTGAAAAGCGAAACCGCGCCGGCGCCGGCGCCGGCCAAACAGTGACAACCCCGGCTCATCAGCATGCAAAACACTCCTCAGCCATTGGGGCTCAGGCGTTCGTTCGGGTTCGGCGACAGGCTTGGCCTCGCCACGCCCGGCCACATTGACGCTGTAAAATCGTCGAATTTCGCGCCGGTCTTCGCCCAGCAATCCATCCGCGAGCTTGCCCGCACCAAGCGCCAGCCTGGAGAAGTCATGCTCGCCGCCTCCGGAGCGGTTGCCGGCGCCGGCTG
>JAAZAB010000190.1 GCA_012514555.1 Lentisphaerota bacterium | reverse complement strand
AGAGCGACGGAATGTTCTGGACGCAGTAGTGCAGGATGCCGTCAACGACCCGGATGGGGTTGTCATGGGTGGTTTCAACGCTGGTCTCGATGCCGCCGTTGGGGTCGGCGGCAACATCCATGATGAGGCTGCGCGGGCGCATCAGGCCGAGCATTTCGCGGGTGACGATGTGCGGATCGCCCGGCATCCAGAGCGTGCAGTTGAGCAGGATGTCGGTTTCGGGCAGAATCCGGCGCACCGTCGCCGCGTCGGCATCCAGGATTTCGGCGCCGGGCAGGGAGGTTTTGAGGCGCGCCCTGACTGCCGCGACGGGCTCTAGTATGCGCACCTTTGCGCCGGCGCCAAGCGCGGCCACGGCGGCGGCCCGGCCGGCAACTCCGCCCCCGAGGATGGCGACTCCGGCGGGCTCGGCGCCATCGGTCAGGAAAAGCAGCTTCCCGTTGCCGCCGTAGAGGGCCTGGCTGAACTGCGCGGCCAGCGCGATGGCGCCCGCGCCGGCCAGGCGGCTCATGGGCGCAAGCAGCGGGCGCCGGCCCTCTTCATCGGTCATCTCTTCGTAAGCGATGGCGATGCAGCCTGATTTGCGCAGCGCTTCGGTCATGAGCGGCCGCGGCGCGGCGTGGAGGTATGTGAACACCGTATGCCCGGCCCGCAGCAGGCCAAACTCGGCAGGCAGGATTTCCTTCACTTTCCAAAGCAGGTCCGCGGAGGCGTAGATTGCGCCGGCATCCGCCAATATTTCGGCGCCGGCCTCCTCATATTCCCGGTCTGGGACGGCGGCATTCGCTCCGGCGCCCGCCTGGACAACAACCCTGCAACCCATGGCCCGCAGCCGCCGGACATGGCATGGCAACCCGGAGACTCGATACTCCCCGGGCTTTATTTCCCTGGGTATGCCGACGCACACTCGTTCTTGTTTCATATCTCAATCCTCCCTTTCTCCCGAATCCAGGAACGCACGGCCAATCCCGTTCAGCGCGCCGTTGCCGGCCGGCGCAGGGGCCGAATCGAGACTCTCGTCGTTGCGCTCCGGGCAATGTTCACCTTGACCACGACGGCCATGTTCGACCGGCCGTTATAATCGTATTCCGCAAGTTTTTCGCCATTGTCAACGCCATAGCCCGCCGCGGAATACTTCATCAGGAACCGAAGCCGCCCGTCCCGGAATGTGAAGGGCAGGCCGTTGGCTATGGCGGCCTCATTCGTGAAACACGAGCCGTCGTTTGGAGCCGCAAAGGAGCTGTTGACCATTGCCACAGCGCCCGTGTTCATCACCTGGAACCAGGTTGAAGACGGATGGCTTGCCATGGTTGTGCAAGTCCAGCCCGAGCCGTCGTGCAAGAATTCGAAAAAACCGACCCAGCCCTTGTCGAAGGCGGGACCGCTTTCGATAATGTGATATGGGCTAGATTGGATCGTCTTGTTTGTATGCCCGTGCCCCACCAGCATCAGATCGGGATACTGCCCCGGCGGCGGCAGAAAGCAGAAGGGGGCTTGCATTGCGCCCAGGCAGAAATGCTGGCCGAGCAGGCGATACCTGACCGCGGGATTCGTGAACGAGCTCGCATAGTCATTCGTGAACCACGCCTTGAACGCGTCCTCAATCACGTCCTTCTGCCAGATGTAAAAAGAGCCCATCCTGATGGAATACGTCTCCACCCCGATCGTGCTTCGCCAGTCGGCGGTTGAAATCACGTTGTCATTGTTTCCGCGGGTGGCCAGCACGGGGACTCCATGGCGGCACATCGCCTCGATATACTCGTTGTAGCGGCCGGCCGACACGCCATAGCTGTTGTCCATCTCGTCGCCCGTGCTGAACACGAACCGGGGGTGAATCAATCCGAGCGCGGGCGCATGCCAAAGGATTTCCCGGATGGACCCGTGCTTCCTATGCTTTCCAGTGTCCGGGTTGGTGGGCTCATAAGCTCTCGCCTGCGGATCCGCATAATGCAGGAAGTAGAAATTCGTCTCGATATTCCGAACCACGCTCACCGCGTTGCGGTTTGTCGCCGCGCCCGCCGAAGCATGCGAGATGGCGAGCTTGAAAACCTCGGGCGAAATGTCCCGGGGAACGCGTATCGCCAGGCGATACCCGTCAAGAGTGCCGTTATCCACATAACGGCCATAAGCCGCTCGCTCGACAACCCCCGTCCATGACTTGAGATCATTGATAAGAACGGCCTTCCACGAAGCGGCCGCCAAGCCGGCCGCGGCCTTCACTTCGGAATGAAATACGCCGCCGGGCTCGGCGAATTCGGGAACGCCGTAATTCGGGCGTGCGACTGCGAGCTGCGCAAGCGCGGGCCGTGAGACGGCCAGCGCCAGAGCCGCGGCCAGGATGAGAAGCGGACTGTGAAGGGTGACCAGAAAGACCTGCCTTGATTTACGCAGCGTTTTTCCCTTGCGCCCCATTTTATAGCGGCGCCCGCGGATCAAGGCAACAAGGAATCCGCATTCAGGGCCGCCATAGTCCCCAGCCCACGGGCCAGGCCCCGGGCCAGCCCCAGGGCTGCGCCCACACGAGCACGCTCCCGGCAAGGTTCTTGACGTACCAGCAGCCGCTGCTTGTATCAAATACGGCCATGTCGAATGCTCCGTCTCCATCGTAGTCGCCGCTTATAGGCAAGGCGCCCGGCCAGCCCCAGGGCAGGCCCCAGGCAATGACGCTGCCGGCCAGGTTTCGAATGTACCAGT
>JAAZAB010000189.1 GCA_012514555.1 Lentisphaerota bacterium | reverse complement strand
ATTCCAGTTTTCCTGATTTCCAAATAGTCTCCTGTATTTTGGAAAAGGTGTAAAATAAGGAAATCAGGAACATCAGGAAAAGAGAGGAGACAGGGGCCTTTTCCTTCCTGCTTTCCTGATTTCCAAATTATCTCCTGCCTGCGTGCAGAGGGGTTGAACGGAACATCCAATATCCAAGGAATCCGATGAATATTGGGAGTTCCTTGTTGGATATTGGATATTCGATTGCTCTGAAATGGAGCGAACCTATGCTTCCATCAGCGCCATTGTCGCCAGTGCAACGACCTTGGCCTGGGCCAGGATGTTACCGACCGAAACCGATTCATCCGCGCTGTGGGCGGACCCGGGCTCCCCCGCTCCGATCGCGGCCGTTTGCATGCCGCCCAGCCGCGTCAGCCACGAAGCGTCGCCCCACCCGCTTTCAATGCCGGCCGCGGCATCAAGCTTGACCAGCCTGCATGCCCGCTCCATCGCCGCCACCACCGGCGACGCGCGATCGGTGCGGTAGGGAGGCAGGTCCTTCATCCACTCCACGGCCGGCGGGTGCCGCCTGAGCCACGGGTGTTTTTCAGAGCATTCCCTCAACGCCCGCTCCACCGCCCGGCGGCAGATAATCCCATTGAACAGGCCGTGTTCCGCTTCGCCGCGCAGCGCTTCCTCAACCGGGTAGCTCATGTTGAACCCGATTCGGGCCGAGCGCGGCACCATCCAGGGCGCCTCTCCCGCGGCGAACTCGCCGATGCAGAACGAGGTCAGCTCGTGGCCGGCCAGCCGCTCCTTTTTCAAAACATCCAGGCGTTCCTTGACCAGAACGGCCATGTCCAGAGCCGAGACCCGGCCGCGGTACGCCGCGTGACCGCCTTCTCCCGCGACCGTGACATACCCCGTAACCACGCCCATGCACTCGACGCTGATCTTGTCAATGCCCCCGTCAAGCACGATGGCATAGTCGCCCTTGTATCCCTCCAGGCAGCACGCGATCGTGCCCGCGCCGGAGCCGCTGCATTCCTCCTCGATGACCGATTCGAAAATTATCTTTCCGCGGTCAAGAAAGCCGCCATCCACGAGCGCCTTCGCCGCCACGGCGCCGCCGGCAAGCCCGCCCTTGTTGTCGCTGGCCCCGCGCCCGTAAATTCTGCCGCCCCTGCATTCGGCGCCGAACGGGTCCACGGTCATGCCCTGGATGCCGACAGTGTCCATGTGCCCGTTCCAGACAACGGTCTTGCCCTTTGCCGCGCCGTTTCCAAAAGAGCGGACTCCCACCAGGTTGTTCCGGCCGGCAAACGAGCGGTTCCCCGGGCCGAGCACGCCCGCTTTCGCATAAACGTCGGGCGGCGGCTCAAAAAACCTGGTGTCAAAACCCAGCCTGTCAAGTTCGCGCCCGAATATCTTCTGCCCGTCGGTCTCGTTTCCCGTGACTCCGCCCGCGTAGCGGTTGACCGTGTTGGTCCGCACCAGCGCCCGGCACAGGTCCTCCGCGTATTTTCCAAGGCCGTCAATGGCCTCCATCAATTGCGCATGCCGTCTTTTCAACGTGTTTAACCCTCCTTCAGCCCGCCGGGCGCCGGGGCCTTGGCGTCATCCCTGCCATGTTCGGATTTGTCTGAAACCTCCGCGGTGTGCCTGACAATCCGTCCTTCGACGAGGTATATCAGGTCCTCGGCTATGTTTGTCGCGTGATCCGCGATCCTTTCGAGGTGACGGGA
Organism: Lentisphaerota bacterium; assembly: GCA_012514555.1. GTDB lineage: Bacteria > Verrucomicrobiota > Kiritimatiellia > JAAZAB01 > JAAZAB01 > JAAZAB01. Next base: position 13,435 of record JAAZAB010000189.1, on the reverse strand, counting down.
AATGCTCATGACCTGCAGCAGGGACTCGAACAGGGCCGGGTTCAGCGTCACGGATTTCCTGACCTGCTGGAAAATCTCGAGGTTTATCGCGTCTATTTCTATGTCGGCCGCGCACACCTCGCGCGCGGCGGCCTCGTTCAAGCTCACAAAGGCATCCAGCACTTTCTTGAGCATGGCCTGGGCCTTGTCCGCCATCTCGCCCAAGCGGAATGGAATGCCGATTGGAGGGAGTCCGCGGAGATACAGCCCGCGCTCGGCGATGTGCACGGACAGGTCGCCTATCCGTTCCAGGTCCTGGTTGATCTTGAGCACGGCAATGATGTACCGCAGGTCCGCGGCCACCGGCTGATGCAGGGCCAGGATTTTCAGGCATTCCTCTTCCACGTCCACTTCCATCGCGTTTATCCGCGCCTCGCGGTTGATGACGCGCTCGGCAAGCGCCGCATCCCTGTTTTCCACCGCGCGCACCGCGGCGCGAACGTCATTTTCGACTTCGGCGCTTAGCGTCAGGATGTCCCGCTTCAGCTTGTCTATCTCCCGCTGCAGGTGCACGCTCATATCACCCTCCTGTTTCCGGTGCCTGGGCCGGTTTTTTCAGCCATACCGCCCCGTGATGTAGTCCTCCGTCCGCCTGTCCCGCGGCTTCGAGAACAGCTGCAACGTGGGGCCCATCTCTATCATTTCCCCGAGCAGCATGTAGGCTGAGACATCTGAAATGCGCGAGGCCTGCTGCATGTTGTGAGTGACTATCACGATGGTGTACCTGGCGCGAAGTTCTATCATAAGGTCCTCGATCTTGCCTGTGGCAATCGGGTCCAGGGCGGAGCACGGCTCGTCCATGAGGATCACGTCCGGCTCGACGGCCAGCAGCCTTGCCACGCAGAGGCGCTGCTGCTGGTCCAGGGGCAGTTCGAGCGCGGAGCGGTCCAGGCTGTCCTTCACGTTCTCCCACAGCCAGGCCGCCTTCAGCGATTCTTCAACGGCCTGTTCAATGGCGCCGGGCTCGTTTATCCCCTCCACGCGAAGGCCGAAAGCCACATTCTCCCTCACGGTCAGCGGGAATGGGTTCGGACGCTGGAAAACCATGCCGACCTTTTTGCGCAATGCGCACACGTCCTCACCGCCCGCATAGATATCGCGCCCTTCAACGAGAACCGAGCCCGTGATCCTGCATTCCGGGATCAAGTCGTTCATCCTGTTCAGGACCCGCAGCAGCGTGGACTTGCCGCAGCCGGACGGTCCGATCAGCGCGGTGATCTTCCGGCGTTCAACGGCAAGGCTAACGTCCTTGAGCGCATGAAACAAGCCGTAAAACAGGTTCAGCCCGGAAATTTCTATTGCCGGTTTCATCCGAACTTTCCGATCACGTAATCGTTGGTGCGCGGATCCGAGGGGGAAATGAAGATTTTGGACGTCGGCCCGACCTCAACAAGCTCGCCCATGAGAAAGAAGGCGGTGTTGCAGGCCACGCGGGCGGCCTGCTTCGTGTTGTTGGTGACCAGGATGATGGTGTACCTGGCCTTGAGCTCGGCCAGGGCTTCCTCGATCCTCGCGGTGGACACCGGGTCCAGGCCCGAACATGGCTCGTCCAGCAGGATGACTTCCGGCTCCATGGCGAGGACGCGGGCCAGGCACAGGCGCTGTTGCTGGCCGCCCGACAGACGCAGGCTCGACGTGTTCAGCCTGTCCTTGACTTCCTCCCATAGAAACGCGGCTTTCAGGCTGGATTCGACGATCTGCCGCAGCGTCCGCCGGCTCCGCGTCCCGGCCAGGCGCGGCCCGAACGCCACATTGTCGAATATGCTCATCGGCAGGGGCACCGGCAGGGCAAACAGCATGCCGACGCGCTTGCGTATGCCAACAACGTCGGCGCCGGGCGCCAGAATGTCGGCGCCGTCCAGCAGAACACGTCCGGTGGCGCGGAAGCCGCGCGTAAGGTCGTTGAGCCGGTTGAGCGTGCGGAGAAAGACCGTCTTCCCCGACCCGGCGGGCCCGATGATGCCGAGTATGCTCCGGGCCGGAACGTCAATGGTGACGCCTCTGAGCGCACGTGTGTTCCCGATGAAGACATCCAGGTTCCTGACCTCTATTTTGACATCGGCGTTCATCTTGCCCTTCGCGATATGAACCGGTGCATCAGCCAGTAGGAGGCCGCGTTTATCAGCAGAATAGAAACGATCAACACGGCAGCCGTTCCATAGGCGTTCTCGAGGGAAATCCCCTCCCTTGCGAGAAGGTAGAAGTGGACGGCCATTGTCCGGACGGAGTCGAAAGCCGAGGTCGGCAGCCGGAGCGCGGCCCCGGCCGTGAAAATCACGGCCGCGGTCTCGCCGATGGACCGGCCCATGCTCAGCATGACGCCGGTCATGATTCCCGGCACCGCGTTGGGCAGCACGACCTTCCACACCGTTTCCCATTGCGTGGCCCCGAGCGAGAAGCTGACCTCCCGGTAGCTGCGCGGAACGGCTTTGATGGCCTCCTCCGACGTCCTGATGACGGTCGGCAGTATCATTATGGCCAGCGTCAGCGCGCCGGACAGGATGCACCAGCCCATCCGGAGGACTGTCACGAAAAAGATGAACCCGAAAAGCCCGAAAATGATGGAGGGTATCCCCGCCAGGCAGTCCGTGCCGATACGTATGACCCGCGTGATCCGGTTTTCAAGAGTGTATTCGGCGAGGTAAACGGCGGTTCCGACGCCCGCCGGCAGCGCGATCGCAATGGCCGCCAGCGGGAGAATGAAAGAACCGACGATCGCGGGAAAAATGCCGCCGGAGCGCCCCATTTCCCGCGGAGAATCGACCAGGAATTTCAGATTGACCGCGGGCATGCCCTTGACCATGACGAAGGCGATGATGAACACGAGGGCCGCGAGAGCCAGGGCGGTGGCGCCGCCGAGCAAAACCACGGCAATGTTCTGGGCGTATCTGGGCGGAATTCTCATTTGCCAGCATGTCCACGTTTCATGGCGGCCATGGTCAACGCGTTGAGGATCATGATCACGACGAAGAGAACAACGCCAGTTGCAAACAACGCCTGGCGATGGAGGCCCGTGGCGTGCCCCATCTCCAGTGCGATATTGGTGGTCAGAGTGCGCACCGGATCGAGCACCGAGCCGGGAACCTGCACCGTGTTGCCGGCCACCATGATCACGGCCATGGTTTCCCCCACCGCGCGGCCCAGCCCGAGGATGACTCCAGCCACGATGCCCGAGCGCGCCGCCTTGAGAATGACCATGCGCACGCTTTGCCAGCGCGTCGCCCCGAGCGCCAGCGCCCCTTCCCTGTAGGAGTTGGGAACGCTGCTTATGGCGTCGGCGGCAACGCTCATGATGGTGGGAAGCACCATGACGCCCAGAATGAGGGACGCGCAGAGAAGAGACAGGCCCGGCCCTCCGAGATGCTCACGGATCAGGGGTGCGACCGCCACGACGCCTATGAATCCATAGACAACCGACGGAATTCCGGCGAGCAGTTCAATGGCGGGCTTCACTATTCGCGTGATGCGCCTGGAAACGAATTCGTTAAGGAATATGGCGCCGGCCACGCCGAGCGGCGCCCCGACAATCATTGCCCCGAAAGTGACGCACAGCGAAGCCACTATCATGGCGAAAACACCGAAGCGGCCCGCCTGCGGATCCCACTCCGAGGAAAGCAGGAAATCCTTCAGCCCGACGCGAACGATGAAAGGAACGCCTTCCTTGAAGATAAACACGGCTATCAGGAGAAGGCTGGCCAGAGCGGAGAAGGCAAGCGCAATCAAAACCCATTTCACCGCTCTTTCCGCGATCCATCTCACAACCACTGGGTCTTCTCCTGATTCTCCGGGCGCCGGTCGGATTGCCGGCAGCCATTTCCTGTTGAAATGCAATTCCGTCACCTGGCCGGAAGCAAACCGTTCCGCCTGATCGTTTCCTGACCTTCGGGGGAAAGAACAAAATCAATGAAATCTTTTGCCGCGCCGGACGGCGCCCCTTTCGTAAGAAGAAAAACCGGCCGAACCAACTTGTACCAGCCGGCAACTATTTCTTCCTCCTTGCACTCCACCCCGTCCAACGATACGGGCTTGACCCTTTCTGTCAGAAGCCCGTGCGAAAGATACCCGACCGCATCCCTGTCGTTGGCCACGGTCTCGCGAATTGTCCCGTTCGAATCCTGCACAATCGCATCGTTGGCCAGACGGAAGCCGCCGAGAATATCCTCAAAGGAAGACCTCGTCCCCGAGCCTGCCTCGCGCGAAACGACGCGAATGCCCCTGTCGTCCCCTCCGACGTTTCTCCAATTCGCGACGGTGCCGTTGAATACTGCCCGGACCTGGTCCGTCGCAAGATTGGAAACCGCATTCCCCTGGTTCACAATGACCGCTATGCCGTCCCTGGCCACGGTGATGCTTTCAAGGCCCGCGGCTTCAGGCGGCAGTTTCACCAAATCCGCCATCCCGATCTGCGCGGCGCCGGACAGGGCCGTCTGGATTCCCAGCGCGGACCCCCCGCCCTGCACGGTAATGCGGACATCGGGGCGCCTGGCCATGAATTGATCCGCGAGTTTCTCCGCAAACGGCTGAAATGCCGTTGACCCGGCAACGGTTATCGAATTAGCCTGGTTCCTGCCGCAGCCCGTCAATGCCAGAGCTGCGGCGGTCGCCGCCGCAACCATCGCCTTTTCCGCGTTCTTCAGTCCCTTCATCATTTCCTCCATTCCCGATTATCATCCCATCGCGCTCAGCCCGCAACCAATCCCTGGAAAAGGATTTTGTTAATCGCCCGGGTTTCTATTCTGACTCCTGAATTCTGGTTATTTGTTGTTACTCGGCCGGATTTGGCCACGCTTCCGTTAGGATGGAATGAGGCTTGTGTTAGATTTGTGTCAGGCGAGCGTCTGCAACTGAAGCCGGCGGCCGCGCCTCCAGGTCCGGGAAAACGGGCGGGCCCCGGCCGCCAGCACAGAAAGCATGCATTACTGGCTCGGAATGCGGATCGTGAAGGCGCTGCCCTTGCCCGGCGTGCTTTCGACCGAGACCGAGCCGCCGTGGGCCAGCGCGATGTGCTTGACGATCGCAAGCCCTAGGCCGGTGCCCCCGAGGGCGCGGCTCCTAGCCTGGTCAACGCGGTAGAAACGCTCGAAAATGCGCGCGAGGTGTTTTTGTTCGATGCCGGGGCCTTCATCGGCCACCCGGATTTCGATATTGCCGCCGTTCTGCGCGGCGCCCGCGGAAACGCGCGCCCCCTCGCCGCTGAATTTGATCGCATTGTCTATCAGGTTCCCCACGGCCTGTTCCAGCAATGGCGCGTTGATCGGCGCCGACAGGCCGCCGGGGCAATCGACGGCGACTTTGACCTTCTTCGCGTCCGCCGCCCTTGTGAAAGCCTGCGCCGCCCTGCGAAGCACGTCGCACACAGGCCCGGGCTCAAGCTGAATGCGCTTGTGTTCCGCGTCATGCTCGAGCCGGGACAGGCTCAGAAGATCCTCCACAATCGCGCTCAATCGCTCGGCCTGCCGCGCCATCATGGCCAGGAAGCGCCCGTCTTCCCCGGGGTCCCGGCGCGCCTTGTCGGACAGTATTTCCGCGCAGCCCTTGATCGCCGTGATTGGTGTCTTGAGCTCGTGCGATACATTGGCGATAAAATCGCGGCGCATGGTCTCAAGCCGCTTCACCCGGGTGATGTCGTTCAGCACGACCAGGACTCCCGGCTTCCCCCCGGCCGGGTCTGCCAAGGCCGTGCCGCGCATCTGCAGAAAACGCTCTTCATTGCCATAAAGCACTATTTCCGCTTCCTTCTGGCCCCCGTCCGCCAGGGCGCAGGAAATGAATTTCTGCATGTCCGGATTGCGCACCGCCTCCTGAATGCTTCGGCCCCGGAGCCGGTCCGGGTCCGCGTCCAGGAGCCGGGCCGCGGCCGGGTTCATTTCCATGATGCGCTCGTCGCCGTCCACGGCCAGGACGCCTTCAACCATGCTTGAAAACACCGCCTTTTGCTCGTCGCTCTGGCGCGTGATCGTCTCCATCCGCTCGCCGAGCTGGGCCGCCATCTGGTTCAGGGTCCGGGCGAGAGACTGCATTTCCTTGTCGGCCGGCAGGGCGGCGCGCGCCCTGAGGTCGCCGTGAGCCAGCCGTTCGGCCGTCCGCCGGATGTCGTTGATAGGGCGGCTGATCCTGCGCGCTAGGCAGAAGGCAACCGCGGCGAAAAACACGGCCACGACCAGCCCCCCAAAGGCCACGTTCCGATACCAGGTGCGGAGCGTCCAGTCGATGACCGACAGCGGCAGGGAAACTCGCACGACCGCCGCGACCGTCCCGTCCTTCTTGACCGGGACGGCCAGGTACATCATGGTGCGCCGCAAGGTGTCGCTGAAGCGGATCGACTTGCCTGTACGTCCGGCCAGGGCTTCGGAAAACTCGGGCCTGTTCCTGTGATTCTCCATATTTGACGGGGCCTGCTCCGAGTCGCCCATCACACTGCCGTCCGGGAGCATAACGGTAACCCTGGTCCTGGCCGCCCGCCCGAATTCCTTGCAGTGCCCGTCAACCTCTTCCCCGCCCCTTTCCATTATGCGGCTTTCGAGGTCGCCCGCCAGAAGGCCGGCCTTCATCAGCAGTTCTTCGGCGACCTGTTCCTGGTAGAAGCGCCGCAAAGACCTGTTCGCATACCAGGTTGTAACCGCCAATGCCAGGAGGGTGCTTACGAAAAAGGGGATAAATATGCGCCAGAGCAGCCTCATAAACGTTCACTCCCATTCCCTGAAACGGTATCCCACGCCCCGCACCGTCTCTATGCAGTCCGCGCTCGCTCCAAGCTTCCGGCGAATCCCGACGATTTGAACGTCAACCGCGCGGTCTGTGACGGCATAATCCTCGCCGCGGACGGCGTCCACGATATGTTCTCGAGTCATGACCCATCCCGGCCGGCTCGCCAGCAGGTGGAGAATGCGCAGCTCGGAGAAAGTCATCTCAACCGGCTTGCCCCTGACGAGAACTTCATGGCGGCCGGGGTTGATCTCGATGCCATGGACATGGATCGGCGCATTCCTGTCGGCCGGCGCGGCGCGCCTGCGCCGGAGCACCGCGCGCACTCGGGCAATCACGACCTTCATGCTGAAGGGCTTGGCTATGTAGTCATCGGCCCCAAGCTCGAGCCCGGCAACGACATCGCTTTCCTCGCCCTTGGCCGTGACCATCACAATCGGGATGCCGGCCGTCACCGGATTCCTCTTAAGCGCCCGGCAAACCTCAAGTCCGTCAATTCCCGGCAGCATCAGGTCCAGGAGCACCAGATCGGGCATCTTCCTGGAAATCGCCCGAACGGCCTCCTCGCCGTTAGCGGATGACGCCACCGCGTAGCCTTCGCGCGCGAGGTTATACCGGAGCAGTTCCAGGATATCCTCCTCATCCTCAACGACGAATACCGTTTGTTTTGGCTTGATCCGCATTTTCACAAGTCGCCTTAAAAAAGAAGAAATATAGCAGCGCCCAGGGCGAATGCGAAGCCCTGTCCTGTTAGATTTTGGTTAGCGCACGGCCGGCGCGGGGCCCGGCGCCAACCGCGGGCTGCGCCCGCCTCCGGATGCCCGACAGCACTCGCTTCAAGCCCCTCCCCGCACGCCGGCTGCGTCCGCCCCGACCCGCGCCTGGTCATCAGTATCTGCCATACGTGGGTGTCCCTTGAACGGAATGCGCCCGCGCAGCACAGCAGGTAATACTCCCACATGCGCTTGAAGCGCGCGTCGTACCTGCCGCTCAGCCGGGGCCAGGCTTGTTGGAAATTGGCGTTCCACGCCATAAGCGTTTTGTCATAGTGGGGTCCGAGGTTATGCAAATCCTCTATCACGAACCGGCCCTCCGCCGCGCGGGCGATCTGCGCAATGCTCGGGAGCATGCTGTTTGGAAAAATGTATTTGGACATCCACGGCTCGGCCCCACCGCGCCCGGACTCGTTTCTCCCGATGGTGTGCAGCAGGAATATCCCGCGTTCCTCCAGGCGCCGGAAAACGAGATCGAAGAACTCGCGGTAATTCTTCCAGCCAACGTGCTCAAACATCCCCACCGAGACGATCTTGTCGAACCTGCCCTCGATGCCGCGGTAGTCGCGGTTCTGAAACCGGACCGGCAGGTTCGCGCAAGAGCCGCGGGCAAATTGCAGTTGTTCTTCCGAGATGTTCACGGCCGTGACGTCGCAGCCGAATCGCTCCGCCGCATACCGGGCGAGCCCGCCCCACCCGCAGCCGATGTCGAGAAGGCGGTCGCCCGGCGACAGGTTCAGCTTCGCGCAGATCATCGCGAGCTTGTTCAGTTGAGCCGTGTTCAAGTCGTCCGTGCCTTGAAAATACGCGCAGCTGTATTGATTGTACGGGTCCAGGAAGGAAAAGAACAGGTCGTTGCCGAGATCATAGTGGCGCTCGGCAATAATGCGGGCGCGGGCCCTGGACTGGAGATTGAAAAGTATCCAGGGCGCGGCGCGCAGCATGTGGCGCAGGCCGCCCCTGATCTTGTCCTGGATTCCGCCGCGCAGCAGGCGGCAGACCAGCTCGTCCACACGAGGGCAGTCCCACCAGCCATCCATGTAGGATTGGCCCAGCCCGAGGCTTTTCTCCCGCCACAGCCGCGCGTACAGCCGCGCGTCCCGGACCTGGATGTCCCACGGGTTGGCGCCGTTGACCTTGATGCCGGCCTGTTCAAGAAGGCCTTGCATCGCTTCAGATATCATGGCCGCTCTCCAGGATGGCCGCCGGCGCCGAAACCCATGCCGGCCGGAAAACACCGCATCATTCCGGCGCCTGTTCCGACGGTATCGCTCGACAAAAGGCTATGCATGGAGTATGAATCTTATTCATCGGAAGTCAAGCATCCCCCGGCAGCATCCGGAACCGGCGCCGAAAGAGGCCGTGGACGATGCACCAACGTTCATGCCGATGCGCCCTGCGGCGCACAACATTTCCAGATGACCAATATTTCGAACAGCCTCGGCATCTGCTTCGGCGCCGCCACCCTGCAGGCGGTTCTGCTTCGAAACGGCGGCGCCAATCCCGTTCCGGTTCGGACCTGGCGCGTTCCGCACGAAGGCAATCCGAAGGCCGCGCTGTTGCAGCTTCTGCGTTCGCCCGAAGCCGTGGCGGACAGGATCGCGGTAACGGGCCGGCATTTCAGGCATTCGGTGGCGCTTTCGACGCTTTCGGAACCGGAGGCCGTCGAGCATTCGATCCGGGCCGAATATGAGCCGAACGGCGCCGGCGGCGCGATTCCAGACCTGGTGATAAGCGCGGGCGGCGAAACGCAGCTCGTATATCGCATCGCGCCCAACGGCGGCATTGCCGCGGTTCGTTCGGGCAACAAGTGCGCGTCCGGCACGGGCGAGTTTTTCAACCAGCAAATCCGGCGCATGGGCCTCGCCACGGAGGAAGCCGTGAAGCTTGCGGGTTCTGGAACACCCCACAAGGTCGCCGGCCGCTGCAGCGTATTCTGCAAGAGCGACTGCACGCACGCCCTGAACAAGGGCGAACCCAAGGCCAACGTGGTTGCCGGGCTCTGCCGCATGATGGCCGACAAGCTCGCCGAGCTGGTCGGGGACTGGCCGGCCGGCCGCCTCGCCGTGGTCGGAGGCGGCGCGCTTAACCCGGCGCTGCTTCTCATGCTGCGCGAAAGGTTTCCGGGCCTGCACACGCCCAGGCTCGCGGAAGCCTTCGAAGCCTACGGCGCCGCGCTCTGGGCGCTCGAACACCAGTGCGCGGCCATGCCCGGCGATCCGGAAAAACTTTTCGGCCCCGCGCGCCGGACCTTTCCGAGCCACCCGCCCCTGCGCGCCGCGCTCAACCTGGTGGAGTTCAAGACCATGGCACGGCGCGCGCCGGAACCGGGGGACGCCTGCATCCTCGGCCTTGACGTGGGCTCCACCACGACAAAAGCCGTGCTGATCCGCGCCGGCGACTCCGGCATGGTCGCCTCGGTATACCTGCGCACCGACGGCAATCCCGTCGGGGCAGCCAGGCGCTGCTATGCCGGCCTGCTGGAGCGCCTCGCATCCGCGCCGATCCGCATCCTGGGGCTCGGGGTGACCGGCTCTGGCCGCCAGCTTGCCGCGCTGCATGCCCAGACGCCAAACGCGATAAACGAGATAGTGGCCCATGCGGCAGCCGCGGCCCATTTCGATCCGGCCGTGGACACGATTTTCGAAATAGGCGGCCAGGACGCGAAGTACACGCACCTGGTTTCCGGCGTGCCCGCCGATTACGCCATGAACGAGGCATGCAGCGCGGGAACGGGCTCGTTCCTTGAAGAATCGGCGCGGGAATCGCTTAATATCCCGGCCGAAAAAATCGGGGACCTCGCCCTCGCCGGCCTTTCGCCCCCGAATTTCAACGACCAGTGCGCGGCCTTCATCTCCAGCGACGTCAAGCGCGCGACACAGGAAGGCGTGGGCCGCGACGACCTGCTGGCCGGCCTGGTGTATTCCGTTTGCCTCAACTACCTCAACCGCGTCAAGGGCGCGCGGCCGGCGGGCCGCCGGATATTCATGCAGGGCGGAGTCTGTTACAACCGGGCCGTTCCGGCGGCAATGGCATCCCTTCTTCGCGCGCCCATCGTTGTTCCGCCCGAGCCCGGCCTCATGGGCGCCTTCGGCGTCGCCCTGGAAACGCGGCGCCTGCTCGAAAACAACACCGAGCGCCCCCGCGCATTTGACCTGGCCGAGCTCGCCGGGCGCGAAGCGGTGCTGAATGGCCATTTCATCTGCGCCGGCGGCCCCGACCGCTGCGACCGCCAGTGCAGGATAAGCCGCATCCGCGTTGGCGGCAGGATTTACCCGTTCGGCGGCGCATGCGACCGCCATGCAAACCTGCGCCTCCGGCGCGAAGTCGAACCCGGGCCTCTCGACGGAGTGGCGCAGCGGCAGCGCCTGCTGTTCGAGCATGCCCGGCCGGAGCCCGGCAGCGACGGGCAAAAAGACGGCCGGACTGTGGGCCTGATGCGATCCTTCCTGGCTTACACGTTCCTCCCGCTCTACTCCACCTTCTTCTCGCGCCTCGGCTTCAGGGTCATGCTGTCCGATCCCGGGGACATCTCGGGCGCGGGCCGCACCGACGCGGCCTTCTGCCTGCCCGCGTCGCTTTCACATGCGGCCTGCCTCAACCTGCTGGGCCGGCGCCCTGATTTCCTGTTCGCGCCGCACGTCATGCAGGAGCCTGTGCCCGGTCCGCCCACCTTCAGCCGGACCTGCGTGTTCGTCCAAGCCGAGCCCTATGTCCTTCGATCCGCGTTCCGGCGCGAACTGGAGGCGTCAGGCGCGCGCCTGCTCGCGCCGATCCTGCGCATGCAGGACGGGCTCGGCCAGGCGCGCGAAGAGTTCGTTCGCCTCGGAAAGAAGCTTGGAGCGCCGCGACGCGACGCGGAACAGGCCTTCGACGCCGCGCGCGCGCGCCAGGCCCGATTCGAGGCCGCCCTGAAGGAGCTGGGCCGGCAATTCCTGGCCGGGCTCGAAGGCGGCCGGGAGCCGCTGGGAATCGTCCTTTTCGGCCGGCCATACAACGCCTTTGCCGGGGAGGCCAACCTGGGCATTCCCCATAAAATCGCCTCCCGCGGAGTCCGCGTCATTACCCACGACATGCTGCCTGTCGGGGATGCGGCCGGCGACCATCCCGACATGTACTGGGCAACGGGCCAGAAACTGCTGCGCGCGGCGCGCTTCGTCCGCGCCAGCGAAAGCCTGTACGGCGTGTATGTCACTCATTTCTCCTGCGGGCCCGATTCGTTCCTCGTGAGCTACTTCCGCAAGATCATGGAAGGCAGGCCGTCGCTCACGCTCGAGTTGGACCAGCACACCGCGGACGCCGGCCTCGACACCCGCATCGAGGCCGCTCTTGACATCATGCGCGGCCACCGATCTCCGGCGGGCCGCAAGGCGCGCAGCGCGAGCGCGGGCTTTATCCCGGCGCGCGTGGAATACGGCAGGCCGCCCAAAATCTTCGACTCGGCCGGGGCCGTCCGCGCGCTCACCGATCCCGGCGTCGAGATGCTCGTGCCGTCAATGGGCGCGTACCCCACCCAGGCATTCGCCGCCATCCTGCGCCGCGCCGGCATACGCGCCCGCGCCCTGCCCGTGCCCGGCGAAGATGCGCTCCTGCTCGGGCGCGGACATTGCGCCTGCAAGGAATGCCTCCCCTTCCTGCTGACCTCCGGCGCCTTTCTGAAGGACCTGGCCCGGGAACGCGATCCGGACGCGGTCAGCCTTCTCTTCATGGCCGCCGGCAACGGCCCCTGCCGCCTCGGCCAGTACGGCCGCGCGCTGGGCGACCTCATCGCGCGAGAGCGCCTGCGAAACGTGGCCGTGTTCTCGCTTTCCGATGAAAACGGCTACGCCGGCCTGGGCCGGCGCGTCCTGCTCAGCTCGTGGCAGGCGCTCGTGCTCACCGATGTACTCAGCGATATCCGAAGCCTGCTGGCTGTCGCCGCGCGCGATCCGGAAGGCGCCCTGGCCGAGCTGGACAGCGCGTGGCAAAGCTTTCTGGGCGTCCTTGAACACGCCCCGCAAGGCGAATTCAGCCGGCGGCTCACCGGCCTCGCGCAGCGCATCGGCCGCATTCCGCTCGCGCGCGACCCGCGCGAAACGCCGGTAATTTCGCTCGTGGGCGAAATATATGTCCGGCGCGACGAGTTCTCGCGCCGGCACCCGGTCCGGTTCCTGCAGGAGCGCGGCTTCATGGTCCGCATCGCGCCAGCCTCGGAATACCTTTCCTACACGAACCACCTGATCAACCGCGGCCTGCGCGACAGGGCCCTTCCGGCGCGGCGGCGAATCGAGGCGCGGCTCGTTGCGCTCGCCCAAGAGTGGTGGGAGCGCCGCATCCGCCGGATCATGGCGCAATCGGGACTGTGCTTTCACCGGCCCGCTCCGATAGGAAGCATTATCCGGAACGTCAGCCACCTGCTGGACCCGAATTTCCGGTGCGAAACCATACTGACCGTCGGAGTGGCCATGAACGATATCTTGCGCAACGCATGCGGCGTGATATCCATCGGGCCTTTCGGCTGCATGCCGTTCCGGGTGGCGGAGGCCATTCTCAAGCGCGAAATGACATTCGAAGGCAAGCGCCGGATGCCCGGATGGTCGCGCCGCGCCGGAATCTTCCGCGATCTCGACCCGTTCCCTTTTCTCTCCATCGAAACCGACGGGAACTCCATGCCCCAGCAGTCCGAGGCAGCGCTTGAAGCGTTCGCGCTTCAGGCGCGACGCCTCCACGGGCGAATGCGGCGGCATTCATGACCGGCGCATCGGACGCTACGCCGCGGAATCCGATGAATATTGGGAGTTCCTTGTTGGATCCCGGATTTTGCGTTTGAAAAATGAACGATGCTTATAACCGGTAAACCATCAGGCTTTTTCAACTGCATTGCGTTTGAATTACCATGCGCGAAAAAGTACGGGTGAGCTGTTGTAAAAGAAGTTCAT
>JAAZAB010000188.1 GCA_012514555.1 Lentisphaerota bacterium | reverse complement strand
TTCGGCACGCCCTGGCCGCCGTTCGACTACGGGTCCGGGATGGGCGTCGAGAGCGTGTCGCGGAAGGAGGCCGTGGCGCTGGGCCTGCTCGGGCCGGACGACCACGTCGAGAGCGCGGAGGCGGAGTTCAACGCCGCCCTGGAGGCGAGCGTCAAGGACGTGCCGCCGGAATGGCGCGCGAAGCTGCAGGCCGAGTTCGGCGACCAGGTTGTTTTCAAAGGCGATACGGCTTCCTGGCAGGGCAACCTGATCGGCGACCTGGTGGACCGGGTGACGGCGTATGGGGTGGACCGGCCGTTCGATAGTCGCGTATTCAAAGGGCAGCAGATTGATCTTGGTCAAGCGACTCAGCGCGCCAGAGAACTCGCGGCTCCGCACATGGATATTTCCCGTATGAAGCTGAAATTAGCTCCTGACAACATCAAGCATTTCTTCGATTCGCACGGTTTAGACGGGGAAACACGTGGCGATCAACGGCCGATAACTAAGCTCGATGTCGAGTTGGTGCCGCACGTGTGGAGGAATCCTGACAAAGTGGAACCAGGCAAGGCCCCACGCTCGTTAGTGTTCTGGAAACGCTTGTTGGGAAAAACACGCGTGGTCGAATGGCAGCAGTACCAAGGCCAGAGCGTAATGATTCCAACGAGTATGCTGATAAAAAAATAAATGAGATAGGCGAGCGCGTCATCTTCTCTTTTAAAAGAAGCTTCAGCTTAACGTCCGAAACGACCTCGCCTATCTCGGCAAAATGCTACCACGCGGCCGCAGGGAGTCAAGATAAAAAAAGGGAGGGGCTACATACTGCGTAGCAAAGGCTACGTTTCGCGTAGCCTTTGGGGAAAAGAAAAGAGCGGCACCCCTGTTATGATCACGCTCGAAATCAAGGTCCAGGATGAGGCGAGCCCGCACCTGCGCCAGGCGCTGGCGGCGCTGGAGAATACGCGGCCCTTGATGCGCAAGATCGGCGAGGAGCTGGCCCGGGCCATCCGCGAGCATTTCCGCCGGCGCGACAAGGAGCCCAACGCCAAGGGCTGGCCAAAGCGCCATTTCTGGAGCCGGGAGGGGCGCTCGAACACGGCCTTGAGCTACTACGACGAGCGCGAGGCGGTCGTCACCATCGCTTCGCCGGCCATCGCGCACAAGGTTCAGGGCGGCGAGGTGCGGCCCAAGCGCGGCCGCGCCCTGGCCATCCCGGCCTGCGCGGAGGCCTACCGCGCCGTCCAGCCCAGCGCCATGAACAAGGACATGCTCGATTACATCCGGCTGCGGACAGGCACGGGCCTGGTCGGCATGCTGGTCGAGCGCCAGCACGACGTGCTGCGCAAGGTCAAGGGGCGATACCGGCCGGCAGGCCCCAAGGGGCGGCGCGGCGGCAAGATCTGGTTCTGGCTGGTGTCAAAAGCCACGCACCGGCCGGATCCGCGCGCGCTGCCGGAGGAGGCCGAGCTGCGGGCGCGGGCGGGCGCGGCGGCCGACGAGTTCCTGCAGGCGGCACTGGACCGGGCCCGGCCGAAACCTTGATTTTCCGGCCATTGGTAGATGAAGAATTTTTTGATCCTGAACCGCGACTTCCAGCCGCCGGCCGACGGCTGGTATCACCTGGCGGTGCCGGGCGAAATTCCACATGCGGAATCCGGCCTGGTCCAGGTGCTCGATGCGCAGGCGCTCGCCAGCATCGTCAACCGGTTCCGCGCGGACGCCGAGTCGCTGGGCGAGCGGTTCGCGGGCCTGCTGGTGGACTACGACCACTTTTCGCTCGACACGCAAAAGCCCAGCGAGGCCGCGGGCTGGATCATGGACCTGCAGAACCGCGCGGACGGCCTGTGGGGCCAGATCCGCTGGAGCGATTCCGGCGAGGCGGCGGTCAAGGGCGGGCGATACCGGTTCCTTTCGCCTGTCTGGAACCGGGGCGAATGCGAGACGCTCGCCGCGAATAAGGTGCGCCCCCTGCGCCTGGCGAATGCGGCCGTGACGAACGACCCCAATTTCAAGGGCCTTTGCCCGCTGTCCAACCGCCAAAACCTTGATTTTTCGGCCATAGGTAGAGACGAGAAAACACCAAGGAACCGCACCATGGATTACAAGGCAATTTTGATCACCCTGCTGGGGCTGGCGCCCGACGCCACGGACGAGGCTATCCAGCAGGCCGTGGACGCGAAAGCGGCCGCGACAACCGAATTGCAGAACCGCGCCAAGGAGGCCGACACGCTGAAGGCCAAGGTCAAGCAGCTCGAGGACGCGGCCCTGGCGGACAAGGCGGAAGCCGCCTTGACGGAGTTCGCCGGCGTCATCACGAACCGCGAGGACGTGAAGGCCGGCCTGCTGGCCAATTTCGACGCCACGCTCAAGGTCCTCCGCGGCCTGAAACCCGCCAAGCTGCCCAACCGCCGCGACGGCCAGTTGCCCACCGACGGAGCGGACGGCGCCAAGTCGGCCAGCCTGGCGGCGCGGATCCGGAACCGGGCCAAGGAAATCCAGCGCGCCACCCCCGGCCTGAGCTTCACGGTCGCGTTCGGGCGCGCCGCAGCGGAAGTCGAACCCCAGGGCTGATTCAATCCCCACCAAGGAGCACCGCACATGTCCCAGACCAACACCCGCCAGGGCGATATCGTCCTGCCCGCGAACGAAGACCTGACCGATATGGAGGGCCGGCTGGTCATGATCGCCGACGACAGCGACGTGGCCGAGTTTGCCCTGCCCAACGCCATCACCGACCTGGCGCTGTTTGTGCTGACCGACGCCGGCGACGAAGACGAAGACGTCTCCGCCCGGCCGCTGTCGCCGGACCGCAGCGTCCGGCTGCTATTGAACGGGACCTGCGCGCCCGGCGACGTGCTGGTGCTCGCGGTCCCGAACGGCACGGACGACGGCAAGGTGCGCAAGTTGCCGACGGCGGCCGGCACCTACCGCGGGATCGCCATCGCCGAGGAAGTCGGCGAGGACGAGCAACTGGTTCTGGCCCGGCCGGCCATGATCGGCAACATCACGGTGACCTGAACGGCGCAACAAGCAATCTGAAGGAAGGAACAACAGCAGCATGAAAAAAACAATGACCCTTACGGCGGCCGCCCTGTGCGTGATGGCGGTCCTGACGGCGCGCGCGGCGGATCCCGATTACGTCTGGCGCGAGCAGTTGCGCGCGCTGGTGACCACCAACGCCGGCACGGCGGAGGCCGTGACCAACGTCGAGATTGCTTCCACCGTGG
>JAAZAB010000187.1 GCA_012514555.1 Lentisphaerota bacterium | reverse complement strand
CGGGCTTCAATGGGGCCGCGCCTTTGATGGCGCGGAAATTCCATTGGGAATCCGACCAGATCGTGCCGCTGGCCGCTTCAATGGGGCCGCGCCTTTGATGGCGCGGAAATACTCGCGGACTTCCTCGCGGGTTTTCTCGGTGTGCTTGCTTCAATGGGGCCGCGCCTTTGATGGCGCGGAAATAGCGCAGGTTGTAATACTGTATTTATCAGGCGGATACAAGCGGCATTTCGACTGGCGGGTGTTTTCCGCTTGCCGCCATACCGAGAACCGTATGGAGCTTTGGTGCAACTGGTTGATTATCAAAGAACGCGAGTGATGGCTGGAAATTGCGCACTACCGGCGCGCTCGATCCAAGCATCTCAAAAAATCAAACAACGAGCGAGCGGGGTTGCGGTTTCCATGTTTTCCCGACATACGCAACCTCCGGTTCGGGTTGCGCGCCCCGCACCGGCCCGGCATCCACCACCAGGACCTGGTCGTCATCATGGTGGATCTCATCCCGAAGCCGGGTTTCCATCTGCACCCGTTCGCGCGGATTCAACTGGCAGCAAAATACGCTGTATTGCACCCGGTCTCCATAGCCCAGCAGGGCTTTATACACCCGGGTCCGGCGTTTGTCATCCGTCACATCGTAGCTGACAATATAAAAACGCCTGGACATGACCACCTTAGCGCGTTGTAATGCCCACGTACTCCGGCACGTCGCCGCGCAGCCACTTGGTCAACAGCCGCGCCTGAAGCCGGATCACGGCTCGCCAGGAACAGCGATAATCGAAGCGCGGATGCGTGACGAATTGATCGAGCCGCAACTCGTAGGCCTGGATGAACGCCTTGCGCGCCGCCGGTTTCATCAGGCAGCCTGCGCGGCCGCCGGCAAATTGATCGGCCTGCACCATGCCGGTGTTCAGCGCAGTCAGTACGGCGCTGTCCACCACCAGCGGCCTGAATTCCTCCATCAGATCGAGCGCCAGGGCCGGCCGGCCGTGGCGCGGCTGATGATACAAGCCCCACCAGGGATCCAGCCCCTCCGCCAGCAGGGCGACCATGCATTCCTTGGCCAGGAGCGCATAGCCGAACGACAGCAAGGCATTCACCGGATCGCGCGGCGGGCGCCGATTACGCTCGGAAAACGCAAATCCGGAAGCCAGCGCGGATTCCCGCACCATGGTCGACCAATGCGCAAAATAGGCCGCCGCCAATGCACCCTCAACCCCCAGCAACGCCTCCAGCGCCTCGGCGCGTTCCACGCGATCCAGCAATCGCGCAAGTGCATCCAAGCCTGCCTCGGCTGCGCCCCCGGCATTGCGGCGCAACAAGGTCCGCTGGTTATGGCCTTTGGCTCCTACCACGGCCCGGGCAAACGCCAGGCATCGGCCGGGATCGGACGCCGCGCGGAACTGGGCCGCCCGGTCGTAGGCATTGCGCAACCCATGCCCCATCGTCAGGCCGTAAAACCAGCCGCCCATCGACAAGTGCACCACCGGCACGCCGCGTTCGCAGAGCAGGTGCAGCGCTTGCGGGGTAATGGACACATTGCCGCACAACACCGCCTGGGACACGTCCTTGAGCAGAAAGCGCCCCAGGTTCTGCTCGCCTTTGGCCGCGGCCAGCCCCTCGCCCTCCTTGCGGACGCGGGCGCCCTGTTCCTGGACATAGAGCGGGAGGGCGTCGTCGCGCGCGGGATAGAGGCGGCGCAGGTCGCCCGGCTGGGCCGGCCGGCGCGCGTTCAGGTAATTGACTTCGTCGGGCAGGCAGATGCCGGCAAGGGAGCAGCCGTTGCACTTTGGGCTTTCCTCGAGCGGCGGCGGCGGATCCGGGCGGCGGGCCGCCGCCCGCGCTTCGGCCAGCAGGTGCCGCGTTCGCGCCTCCAGTTCGGCGGTAAAGACGACCTCGACCCGGCGGCGCGCGGCGGCGAAATAGAGCATTCCGCGGCCGCAGGAAAACCCGTGTTCACGCAGCAGCAGGCCTTGGGCCATCAATTGGACCCGCTCCGGCTCGTAGGATTGCAGCGGGTTATCCGGCGGAGCGCCGCGTTTGGTATCGACCGGCAACGCCTCGGCGCCTTCGGTTTCGACCAGGTCCAGTTTCCCGCTCAACCCAAGCACCGGGCTCGAAAGCGATACGCTGCGGGCGACCGTGGGGGGCGGATCGCCGTCCGCCCCGGGGGTCGGCTCCGGCAGAACCGCGTCGGCGGCGTCCGTACGCCGGTGCGCGGCGCGGCCCTCGTCGGTATAGAGGTTGTCATCCCAGCGGCCGTCCATGTACATGAGGTGCATCCGGCGCGGGCAGTAAGCATATTGGTGCAGGTGGTCAATCGTCAGGTAGTCGTCCTCAGTAGGCTTGGCGTTCATGAGTCACCTTAGACAACCATAGAAGGGGAGAAATATGGGCGCCCTTGTCCAGACGGATCTATTCGCTGACTGCGCCGCACTTCCATGATACCATTCGCCGCCATCCATCCTGGGGCAATTCTATCGCGCATGAGCACGGCATGTGCCAGCAAGGATCGCACGACATTCACCCGAAGACTTGGTGCCCACAACGGCCAGGTCCATTCGTCTTCCGGACCCCACCCGATGGCCTTCAGGCGCCCCTCGACGGGCATAGCCGTCAGGAGCCCGAGCCCCACATAAGCCAGCGCATTCGCTGCTACATCGGTTCGCTTGGGAATAGTTTCCGGATTGTCCCAATTCAGGGCATACGAACGGTTGGCTGACGGATCCCAATTCAACCCTGTCGTTTCCTCGATGATTCGCGCGTCGCTGCCCACAAAGGTCGCCTGCATGTGTTCGATCGTCACCCTGGAAGCCAAGTTCCGCCAGTCTTTGAGCAGCGCCTGCCCGCCAGCTCCATTCCCGAAACTGAATCTCGTAGGAACAGCCTTGCCACCATCCGTAACCTGGTCGCAGGCCAATGCCGGCAGGTGGCTGACCAGAAATCCCTCCGCTGTGGCTTCCGGCGATACTCCCATCGGAGTTGCCAAAAACGCCTTGGCGGCGGATTCCCCACGGCTGCGCACAATCGAGGGGGCGACTCCGATGACCTCGCCATAATGAGCAATGCCGTCGCCATACGCCGCTGCCAATTGGAGATGCGCGGATTCCAACTCACGTGCTTTTGCCGCAATCGCTTCGGCAATTGGCTTGGAATATTCGTTTTCAAATCTTTGCTTTTCGTCTCCACGCAATCCTCTGCGACTGGTTTCGCGCCTGACCTGTTGCCGCACCTGTTTGAATTGCTCCTTCAGTTTCTTAAGGTCCGTCTTACACTTTTCCACCGCGCGGCGCAGGATTGGATTGGCATCCCCAACGCTTGCCGCCAGCTTCATCCAGTCAACCACCTTCCGGATGAAGATATCTTGTTCCTCATCGAGACCTAAGGTCGGATTCCAGACGCCCTCGGCCATGCTCCAACCAAGGGTGGCGCCGGGCACGACATGTTCCGCCAGCCGCAGCAACCCTAGCGCGGCCAGGAAATGCAGCGGGCTGCTGCCGTCAAGCGCTTTGCACCGTATCGTATTCATGAGGGTCTCCCGTTCTGATGTCCGAGTCATTCGCTGGCACGGTGGTCGGCCAGGCGCAGGCAGGATTCCAAGTAGGATAGGCCCCACCAGCCATAGCGGCGGACAAGTGTCCAGAACCGGTCAGCAACGCCGCTGTCGAGCCGTTCGAGGCACGTGGGCCCGGCATGGCGCAAGTCCGCGCCGACCACGCTCGCCGACACAAAAACTCCGGGCGGTCGGACGTCATCCACGACCGGGGCAAACGGGCGGCCTTGGCCATGATGGCTCTCGATCAGGTGCAACACCAAGTCCCTGTCATGCGCCTGTGCCAGCAGGTCCGGCGCAGATTCCGCCAGGCGCACGGACAACAGTTCGTGCCGACCGCCCTCGGGATACCCGGCCCGCTGGCGCGCCTGGATCATCGCAGCACGGCTGACAGGCATACGCGCCGACTTGGCCAGCAATCCGCGACGCCGCGCGCGCACTGGATCGCCTCCCGCCATCCAGGCCTGGAATCGTGGATCGGCCTTGCCGACGTCGTGCAGCCGGGCGGCGAGCGCAACATCGCCGGCAAGCTGTTGAGGAAGCCCCGCGGCGGCCAGGAATGTTCGCGCCCGTTCTGCGACATCGGCAAGGTGATCGCGCAGTGTCACCGCCGAGGCCGCCCGTGCGGAAGTATTATCCTCGTCGGTAAAATCTAAAATCGCACCGTCGGCTTGCGGCCGCAAGGGGCAGGACAACACCAGGCCCTTGCCGTCAGGATATGGATGACCTTCAACGCGATCCCCGGCCTTCAGCAACAAGGCGCACACGGGCCCCACCCGCTCGTCCGACACAGCCGCCTGCAAGTCCGGGCGAAGCTGCTCCAGCCAGTCGTCCGGCCATTCTTCAGCCTGAAATTCGGCCCATTGGCTCAGGCTTGCGGGAAGCGGCAAGGCGGCATGCAGCCGCAGCACCGCCGGCTGGCGCGCCACCCAGCGGGCGTCATCGGCCATGTCCATCGTTTCAGACGCATTTGGATTCCATCCCTCCGGGTCGCAACCGCCGTAGCGCGCCGGCACAACCAAGGTGTCGCCCGGCCGGATGTCTCCCGACACCAAGGCCGGCGCTGATCCTTCCGGCCCGAGCCAGCGCAGCGCCGGTCGGAAATGGCCTAATGCTTCCGGCTGCCGGCGCCGGTCTTCGGTGCCGGAATCCGAAAGCGCCGATTCAAGGTCTCCGCCCGAATCTCCGTCCAACAGTCCCGTGAGCCATTGTCGCGCCAAGCCAATGGGCAACGGCAAAGATTCCGCTGCGACGGGAGGACAAAGGCTGACCGTATCCGCCCAGGTTTCCGGACTGTCGCCCAAATCGGCCCGCCAGACCAGGCGCACTTCCGGTTCGCCTCGGCGGGGGCCATGGAGAAAAATGGCCGGTTCCGGACTGACCGCCGGTTCCGGACTGACCGCCGGTTCCGGCCCAGTCTGGACCCACAGGTCACAATAGGCCGGGAACATCACAGGCGCATCGGCCGACAACGCGGCCAAGGGCGCCACTTCCGCCACCCGGGCCGCTGGATCGGCAGGCAGCAGGCTCGGCTTGCCGGGCGCCCCGTCTAATGCAACGACTCCCAGATCAATAGCGGCCGCCTTGCCCCGTTTGGCGGAAAGCCAATGCCAGGTGCGTGATAGCGTGTCGCCGTATATCGGATCGTCTTCCGGGGCGTCCGGTTTGCCCACCTGTTTCTCGCGAATCAGGATCACAACCGGAGTCTCCCCTACCTGTCCCAGGCGATCAAGACGGCCAAGTCGCTGGCGCAGGGCATCGAAAGAACAGCACTCCGTGATCAGGGCATCCGCATCGAAGTCCGCCCCAACCTCGACACATTGGGTCGCCACCGCAACCAGCGGCACTTGGCCCGCGGCGGCCCGGCGGTCGCGCCCCGCCAGGAGCCGGTCGCGCCACCGTTCCAGCAGATGGTCGCGGTCCAAAGGGCGCGAGCGGCCGGTGAACAGCACCGCTTCGGCGCCTTTGCTTTTCCGCAGCCGTTCCCTGATGGCGCGGGCTGTTCCGACACGATTGACGACCACCAAGGTGGTCGTCCCCGGCCTGGCCAACTGCTTCAGATGCCCCTCAACCGCCTGTGCAAACTTCTCGTCCTTGCCATCGCATACTTCCAGGCAAGCGAGTTTTTTAGCGGCCAGGCGCGCCGCCAGATCCGGTTGGGCATAATCGGCCTCGTTCAGGCCGAAGGCCGCCGCGCCATGGCCGCGAGGCGTCGCGGTCATGGTCACCACCCGGAACGGCGTTGAGATCGGACGTTCCGCCCGGGCGCGGTATTTCGCGATCCACTCCAGCGTCTGGCGAAACGGCTCGCTGCAATGGGCTTCATCGAGGACAATCAGGCAATCGTTGCCGAACAGGCCGGCATGGATCGGCCACATCCCGGACGACAGTCCATAACCGCGATGGAGAAGCCGGGAACCAACCTGGTCCACGGTCGAACACAGGAGCGTCGGCTGCGTCGGGGTTCTCGCCCAGCGGTTCTCGCGGTATAGGCCGCCGCGCAGCTGGGCGGCATCGAGCGGACTTTCACCGCCAAGGCTCAGAAGAGCGGCGGCAGCTTCCTTCAGCACACCGCCCTTCGCCTGGAGCAACGCATCCCTGATGCGGAGCGCGCGGCGATAGGACTCGTCCACAACGATGCGGCGGTCCACGACCAGAACGATCCGGCGCGGCATCGTGCGCGGCACGGTTCCTCCCGCCGCCTGGCAGGCCAGGGCAAAAACCGCTATGTCAAGCACGGCGGTCTTTCCACTGGCAGTCGGCAAGGAAATGGTTTCCGGCCAGTCGCCTTCCAGCACGGCAGCGGCCAGGCGAGATTGCCAGGGAAATGGAGTGACTCCATGAATGGCACGGAAAAATTCGGGAAACTCGGACGGTTTTAGAGTCATGGCTCATTCTCCGCGGGCGGGGCGCCGGCCGGCGCCAGCCGCGCCAGTTTGTCGGTCAGCAAGGCATCCAGGGCCGTCAGATTCCGGGGATACACGGAGATTAGGCGCTTGCCGGCATGCTGATACATCTGCTTCTTGATCAACATGCCGATCTGGTAATCGAGCGTGTCCATTCCCCAATACTCGATGTAGACGTCCAGTTCCGGCAGGTAGAAATCCGGCCGGACCTGCCGCCCCTCAAGAATGCGCAACCGGTCGTCGTAGCGGTAGGCGATGCCGTGCCGGGCCAACCAGTTGGCAACCGCCTTTTCGCCGGCGGATTGAACCAACCGGCCGTCGGTAGTCGGGATGGTTTTGGAAACCTCGACGCGTGTATCGAAGTTCCGCCGCGCGATATACGTTTCGTCGAAGCAGTGGTCGCATAAAACACGCTGAAACATTTTGTGGGCGCGGGCAAATTCATCGGCCGACACGTCCACACCGCAACGCTGACAGTGCCGCTTGACCGTGCCGTCTTCGATCCGCAGGGCTTCACGGATGGCGGCAGCGGCAGACTGGGCGGCTTGGCGGACATAGTCCGCAACCCGCGGGTTTTTGGCCAGGTCGTCGAGGTCCGCCACATAGTCCCGCGCCGCCGTGCCGTAGGCCTTGATCGCCTTGAGCGCATACTGGCACACCTGGGGGTGCGGGTCGTTAAAAGCCGCCCGCGCCAGCGCGGCGACGGCCGTCGGGGGATCCGCGCCAAATCCTGCCAGTTTTCCCATGGCCGACGCCGCCAGACGCCGGATCTCGGCCGATGGCATGGCCAGCAGCCGCATCAGCTCCGGCAGCGAATCCGGCTGTTGCGAGCACCCCAGCGCCAGGGCGCGCTGAACCAACCGGTGGTGCTGGGCGCGGTCCATGCTGCTCTTCATGACATTCCGGCCCGCTGGTGGGCGGCTGACTCGCCACCGCTCGCCGACGCCGCCGCGCCGGGCGCCGCATCGTCAAGCGCCAGCGAGTCAGCGGAGCCCGTCCATTCGGCAACCTCCGGCAACGGCCGGCACAACCCGTACCCCTGATAACGGCCGGCGCCCAGGATGAGCGGCCCCAGCACCGCTTCTTCAAAGCACAGATCGGCATGTACATGCCAGCGCCGGGCGCCGTCCGGCTTCCGAAGCAGGGGCGGAAACGCCCGGCTTGTCGGTGCGCCGACGAACGGCGACACTGGCAGGAGGCGCACTTCCCGCGGCGCAGGTAATCCCTGCCGCCTGCAAGCTTCCGCCACCTGCCCCGCGGCCCAAGCATTTTGGTCATCGTGCCGGCGCGGGGGCAGCCGGTCAAGCACGATGGGGGTCACCGTGCCCCATCGGCGGGATTCTCGCGTCCATGTGCCGGTTCGCAAGGCCACCGGCCGTGTTGTTTCCAGCCGGTCCTCTTGTTCCAAGCGCAGGGTGCCAGCCACTCCGGCCCGGAGTGTCAGAACGCCCGTCTCGGGATCAAATGCCCGGGCCACGACGTCATAGACGGCCTGTTCGTCATCGGAAGACAGACTGGCGGGCAGCGCCAGGGCCATGCCCAAGAGGTGTCCGTCAGCATGCTCGCGGCCGACATGCGGCAGGGGGAGCACCGCTGCGTGCGGACGCTGAAACGGCTGCCCATCGGCCTCGTGCCCGCTGATCAGGGACAGGGCCGGGGCGCCGCCGTCGGCAGCGCACATCAAGGCGGCCCGCATTGCACGCACCAGGGCCGGAGCCTGGGCTAGGCCCGGCGCGCCCTCGCCGCCGGTGCGCCGAAAAACTAGGAGTCGTGAGTCGAATGCTCCCCTTCGAACACGGTTGTCTGCTCTACGCCGCCCATAGGCACACCATTGGCCGACCGGCCAGGCATTGCGGGCCAGCCGGCCATGGGTAAACGCCGCATAAGCCTGCTCCAGGCACGCCAGTCGGCCCGGATGCGGCACCCGCAGCATGAGATCGCGCCGCGAGCGTCCGGTTTCCGTGGTGGGCTCCCAAACCGCTGTCGGCGGCTGGTCTTCCACCCACATCCGCGTCAGCGACCGGGAATGTCCCACATGCGTGACCCCGGCGCAGAGGGCCGCCAGGGCCGTGCGCTGGTCCGGAGCCGGCTCGGCTTTGGGCCAGATCAGGCAACAGTCGGCGTCCCCGATATACACCGTGGCGAAGGTGCGTGGCTGTCGGTCTCGGCCGATAGCCAGGTCGCGCATGAGCGGCGCAAACTTCACTTTGTTTTGTGACTTCCAAGCCTGATCGTTGGAGTCGTTCACCGGCACGTATACCCGCGTGACGCACCGGGCGCCATCCGTCACTTCCGGAGCAACCAGACTCGGGGCGTCCTGCCGTTCTAGCCATTCGAGTGCCTCCCGACCTTTCTGGATGCATTCGTCTTCTCCCCAAGCAGCCACGAGGGCCTGAAACACGCGGTCGGGATGCGGCGGCCATTCCGGCTTATGTTGGTCTCCAATATCCTTGGCCGTCGCCCGCCCGGCCAGATACCGCCAGGCAATCGCGAACATGGTCAGCCCTCCGATTTAGCGCCAGCCTGTGTCGCCAGTTTGTGACTCTTCTGAACCAGCGCCACCAATCCCGGACTAGGCACCAATCGGAGCGGATCATCGCGCCAGGGAAGGCCGGCGTATTTGGCGGAGGCCACGGCCGCCTGGAGCAGCGCGCAGGCCGCTTCGGCATCGAGAGCGAATGGCTCGCTTGTGCCGTTGCCATTCACCAGTTCCCAGCCGCCCTGACCCGGCTCGGGAACCAGTTGGCAACGCGAACGCAGATCGCAGCCGTCCTCGATGCTCAACACCGCCCCGCACAACCCCAGGGCTGCCAAGGCCGTTCGCGCGGCAATGTCCGCCGCCGCTTGATCCCGCGCCAACTTGTCCACCGGAAACTTCAGCCGACGCAGCGCGGGCAGGCTGATCACTGCGGTCTGGAGGGCATGGTCCATGGTGACGCCCCCGTGGTTCCCCTTGAAGGTAGGCGTAATATTTCCGAGATTGGCCTCCGACGGTTTACCATCTTTCCCCAGCAATACTGCCTTCCCCTTGTCCTTCTTTGCTTCTTCGGATTTGAGAGTCCATCCTCCGTCTGCAGTGGCATACAACGGACCGGCATTGAGCTGGATGCCTAAAGGATCGATTCGGCTGGAGGGTCTGACGCCATCCTTGACGTCAATCCCTGCGATCTCGCTGACCAGCGCACGCTGGAATTTCGTGCCCATGCCGCCCATCGACCCTGTTGAATCCCAAAGGCCGAATACGAGGGCCGTGGGACAAACCGCAAAGAGTCCGGTTGAGTTTACGACCTTGGCGCCATCCAATGTTTTGCCTTCGGCCGTCTTGCGGAACGGCTGTCCATTCAATGTGCTGTCCCGCAAAATCGCGTCGGCCAGCCGGTGCGGCGCTTCAAGACTGGTGATGATGCCCACTTCCTTGATGCCGCCTTTTTTAAAATCCACTTCTACAAGCGGCACGGAGATTTTACGGTCGCGCGTGGCCTGCAGCAGGGCAAGTTCCATGCGGTTGGCCTGTGATTGCACACTGTCCAATAACACGCACGGCACGCGTTGGCCATCAATCACCCGCTCTTCAAATGCATAGGTGCCGCCTTCGTAGGTCGGCGGAAAGACCTTGTCGCCTTTGCCGCCCGCTGGCTGGAGTTTCCGTCGGCATCGCAGGGCCGCGGCCCGGCCGGCCACGGCGGCTTTCAACGTTTCAAGACTCAGGTTCATGACGCCTCCCCTTGTTTGGTTGACGGCCCGACAGTTTCGATCCCCGACGTAAATTCCGGCCGCGCGATCCGTTCGCCTTCCATCCCGCCTGGTGGCCGTCGCACACGAGGCGGCGCAGGGCGGCGGGGGCCAGGACCCGGCAGGCGCCGCCGAAGGACTGCACCCAGGCCGCCACTTCGCCCAGGTGGCCGACGGTCAGCGCCACGTCGCAGCGCAAGCCGTCCGGCGACGGCCGAAGGACCTGGGTGGAATGCCAGCGGCGCTCGGCCACGTACCGGGCCAGCGGCCCTTCAAACCGCAGCCGCACGG
>JAAZAB010000186.1 GCA_012514555.1 Lentisphaerota bacterium | reverse complement strand
GCGCCGGGGACATGGAGCTCGCCCGGACATGGGCGCTGCGGGCAACGGCGCGCGCGGAGCGGCTGCAATTCGAGGGCGGAACATTACGCGGCCTGGAACGGCAGGCGCGCCTTGCCGGGGCATGCGGAAGGATCGAGGAGCGCCTGAGACTGAACGGGGAAATCCTGCGCAGCGCGCCGGGGATGAACGATGCCCGAGCCATGGCGGTTCGCGACGCGCTGGCCCTGGACAGGTATCGCCCGGCTTATGAGCACTACAGGCTGCTGCCCGAGGGCGCATGCGACGCTGACTCAAGCGCAATCATGCTGATCCTGGCGGGACGCCTGGAGGATTGGCCCGTGTTCCTCAAGGCGGCGCGCAGCCTGCCGCCGGACATTGACCCGGCGGCCATTGCGACCATTGACAGGCGGCGCGCGGGCCGCGGCCTTTATTTCGAGGGCGAAACTGCGCTCGCCCGGCGCATGCTCGAGCAGGCGGCGGCGGACAATGCCACGGACTGGCGCGACGCCCGGCTGCTGTTCTTCCTGCTCCTGGATGAGGGCCGCTCCGGCGAGGCCCTGGAATTGCTGAAAAGTTTTGCGGCCGGAATCGGGCCGATGGAACGCAGCGCGCTTGAAATCCTGGCAAAGGGAGGCGACATTGCCGAACGACGCGGAGCGATTTTCGACGGGGCGCTGCAGTGCGTCGAATGCCGCATCGAGCCCGGCGCCGGAAAAGCCGGCGGGCAATTCAGAATGCGTTTCAAGTGGCTGGCATTGGAGCCCGCGCACCCCGGGCAACGCGTTTTCGTGCACTTGAAGCAGGACCTTTACGGAGGGCGCATGTTCCAGGCTGACCATTCAATCGCGGCGGAAATGGGGTTGGATGCGGACATGATCCCCGTGGGCGCGCCAGTCGAGTATGCCCTGGACGTACCCATCCCGGCCGACGCTCCGGCCGGTGCTTACTCGGTGTTCATCGGGCTCTGGAATGGCAGGAACAACCTGCCGGCCAGGGCGGCTGTTGAGCTGCCGGGCGAGTGGACCATTTCCGGCAATGGCCGCGTGCGGATCGGCGGAGTCAGGATCGAAGCGCCGGCGCGCGCGGCCGGCAAAGGAAGCGCGCCATGAGCCAGGCGCCTTCATTCGACGCGCGCGCGGGCATGGACCGGTTCACGGCGGCAACGTTCGGAATCTCGTTCGGGCTGCTCATGGCAGGCGTGCTCCCGGGACTGACGGCGGGCGCCGCCGCGGGGCGCCTGCTGTTCTGGGCCGGCCTCGCCCTGCTGGGAACAACCGGACTGCTGTATGGAGCGCGGTGGTTTTTTGCGCCCTTGCAACCCTTGCGCTCCCGCCCTTTCCCGGGGCCCGCCCCGGCCTGCCTGGCAATCATCGTCGGCCCGCAGCTGCTCGCCTGCGACAGCGCTTTGCGCGGAGCGGGCATGGCCCTGGCCCTGGGATCAGGGGTCCTGTCGTATTTCGCATTCCGCGAAGCGTTCTCGGCGCGGTCGCAGGGATTGTGTTCATGCCGCGGCATGGGCGTAATGATCGGCGCGATATGCGTTGCGGGCGTGGCCGCGGCGGCAACAGGCCGCTGCCTGCTGGACGCGGGACTCGGCGTGGCTTTGAGCCCGGGGCTTGCGCGCTCGAATGCGCCCGGCTTTGAACAGGCTTTCGGCTTCTTCCTGCTGGCCGGGTTCCCGTTTCTGGCGGCAGCCGGAGAGGCGGAGGAATCGCGCCCGGCAAGGCTTGGCTGGAGGCTGGCGGCCGGAGTGGCCATGGCAGGAATATTGGCGAGCCTGTCGCGGGCGGCCTGGCTCGGGCTCGGCGCCGCGCTCGCGGCCATGTGGGTTCAAGACCGGCGTCAGTGGAAGGCGTGCCTTGCGTGCGCCGCATTGGCATTGACCGGATTGATCCTGGAGCCGTCGCTCGCCCAGCGCGCGGCGACGCTGCTCTCGGACACGCACGCGACAAACGTGCAGCGCCTGGACCAGTGGCGCGCGGCAGCGGAACTGGCCGCGGCGTCGCCGTTGACAGGCTGGGGCCTGGGCTCGTTTGGCGGCTTGTACTCGAAAATGACCGGCACGGCAGTGCCATACCCCTGGCCGCACAACCTTTACCTGCACCTTGCGGCCGAATGCGGGCTGCCCGCCCTGATCGCCTTTGGCGCGTGGCTTCTTCAAATGCCTTCGTCAATCAAGCCGGGTCTGCTCCCCGACCCGAAGGGCCAGGCAATGGCGGAAGCGTTTTTCCGGGCGGCCCGAAGCCTGATGGCCGGAGTCCTGGTGTTCGGACTCTTTGACCTCTAGCCGCAGGCGGACTCGGCCCCGCGAACGGACCCAGGGCTGCGTCAAGAACGGCGGCGGAGGCCCGCCGCCCTCCAGCCCCTCGGGAATGCCCTTCCGGGAACGCGCGCCGCACAGCGACGCGGCTGCAAAAGATGAAGGCATGTCCCCCGCGGAGGCGCAAGGGGCGCGGAGATTGTTTGTGTGTCCCCGGCCCTTCGCATTTCTCCTTCTCGTCCTCGTCCTCGTCCTCGAAAACAGAATTCAGAAGAACCAGCCATTAAATAGCCGCCGTATGTGCGGCGAATCGCGCCACGCCGTGGCGCGCTACAGAAGAGGATTGGAGACAGGAAAATCATCTCTGCGCGAGATATGTCTGCATCCTATGTTCTTCGGCGGCGGAGGCCCGCCGCCCTCCATGTGCAACGCATCCGGCGCCTTCTGTAGCGCGCCACGGCGTGGCGCGGCTACACTGGCTACATCGCCGTGGCGGCCGGGACGGCCACGCTCCCAGGGGGGCTGCGCGAGCGCGCCGCACAGCGGCGCGGCTACACTGGCTACATCGCCGTGGTGCCCGGATCGTCTGTCCCCATCGCTCTTGTGCAACATAACCCTTGGACGTTGGATGTTCCTTGTTGGATATTGGATATTCGATTCCTCTTTCCAGGCTTATGGCTTTTCTGACGCAGCCACGCTGGCAGGCCATTCCGCGCCGGTGGCCGGATCGTCTGTCCCCATCGCTCTTGTGCAACATAACCCTTGGACGTTGGATGTTCCTTGTTGGATATTGGATATTCGATTCCTCTTTCCAGGCCTATGGCTTTCCTGACGCAGCCCCGCTGGCAGGCCATTCCGCGCAGAATGTACTTGCGCCACCCTCCCTGACTTTTTATATATTGGAGATGTCTGCGTGGCTTTCGCGAAATATTTAAGAGTGTTCGGCATGAAGAAATCCTTGACCCTGCTGCTGGCGTCCCTGCTTGTTTCCTTCCGCGCCCCGGCGCCGCCGGCGGGCGCGGATGTTCAAGGGCCGGCCGCGGACCACGCGGCGCTGGCGCAGGCGCAATGCCCGAATATCTACCCGGCGTTCATCGCAGCGTTCCAGGAAGCCGAGCGGCTGCTATGGGACGGAGAAGCCGGCGGCGCCATACTGCTCATGGACGACATGCTCGTTGGCATCGAAAATTGCCGCTTCAAGGCGGATATCCCGCCGGACATATTGCTGGCGGCTCATGCCCGGTTCGTGGAAGTCTGCTGCGGCAACGAGGATTACGACAAGGCAATCGAAATTCTGCCCGCGTGCCTCCGGCTTTTCGACGCGGAGTCCGTTCGCGGCATCTTCGCCGGCCCGGTCGGCGCAATGATCGCGAACGGCAAAACCGGCCCCGCCGGGAGGCTGCTGGACGAGATCGCCGCGCAGGGAAACAAACATCCGGAGCTCATGGAATTGGTGGCAATGGAACGCACCGTCATGCTCTGGAAGATGAACCGGATTCCGGAGGCCGAGCTGAATTTCGTGAAAACCGCCTCGATGGTTTCGGACGCCGGCCTCAAGCAGGTCCTCGCCCGGATCGGGGCACAAAGCCCGGCCCCGGAAACGGAGGAGGCATTGAGCCGGCTGTGCGGGTATGTTGTAAGGAACATGAAGGGAAAGGAAAGCGCACGCCTGTTCGCCGCCAGGCGCCTGCTCATGTGCGCGAGGAAATCCGGAAAGCCCGGCGATATTCCCCGCATATTCGAGCTGCTCCTGAAAAGCGAGCTGCCCCGGCAGAACCTCATGGACTTGTATTCGATGTTCTTCTACGACGTGGCGGGCTCCGGCGCTGGGAACAACGTGAAAGCCATGCTGGCAGCGGGCAACAGCCTGTTCGCCAGGCTGGACCAGCCGGAGGACAAGCGAGCGGTCAGGATTCTCGAGCTGGACGGCCTGTTTGCAATTGATGACTTTGAAGGCGCGCTCAAGCTGGTCGAAGAAAACCGTGCGCTCTGGGAGGACGGCTGGGCGCCAATTACCGAGAACAAAATCCGCGCACATCTCGCGCTGCAGAAAAGCGACACGGCCGCCGGGGAAAAGCGGAAACAGCTCAGGCTGGAGGCGGTAGAGCGCTTCCGGGAGAACCTGAAACACATCGCCCGCCGGGAGGGAAAGGAGCTGGATCCTC
>JAAZAB010000185.1 GCA_012514555.1 Lentisphaerota bacterium | reverse complement strand
GTGATCCGCAGCGACGGACAGCCTGCGGCGAAGTAGAACCAGGCCTCCGCGCGGGCTAGGCGTTCCCCAGTCTCCGTCACGTACCAGCCCGCGCGCCGGATGACGGCCCGCGCCGGCCCCGCCAGCACGACGTCGCTCTCCACTTCGGCCGCGGCGCCCACCACCCGCGCCTCGCGCCCGCGGTTGTCCACCAGGTAGGCCCCGGCGCCGGCCCCGTCCAGAACCACCGCGGTTCCCATCGCGGCGCGGTCCGGAAGCAGGCGCCCGGGACGAAAGGTGAAGACGGCCGCGCCCGTGTTCACCGTCAGCGGGCCGTCGGAAGCCTGTTCGATGCGCAGCGGCACGGGCGGCTCCATCCGCCTGACGCCGAGTCCGTATTCCACCCGGAATGCCGCCTGCGGACGGGCGGTGAAGCCCGCCAGCGCCCACTGCAGGCTGCCGTCGCGCCAGGTGGCGACGGCGTCCACCTGCGCCGGCACTTCCGCTCCGTCCGCCCCGACGATGCGGATGGCGGACGCGTCGCGCAGTGCGCCTTCCGGAAACGGCAGGCCCGCAACCAGCGGCCAGGGTTCGTCCAGGCCGGAAACATCGTTGACGCGCAAGTCGAACCCGTCCGCGAGGACCGACCTGGCGGCAGACAGGACGATTGCGGCGGCCGCCGCGCCGCTCAGGCGGCGCAAGGACGTCGGCTGGGGAATGCGCATTGCATAAGACTCTGCCATCGGTATTCCTCCGCAACCTGTGCCTTGCGGCACTAGTCCTCAAGATAATGCTCGCGAATCACTTCCATGGCCGCCGCATGCACGGCGTCCGGCTCCGCGTTGTTCAATCCGTAATAGTAGCAGGCCAGATGATCCGGGTGCGCCTGTTCAAGAAAGGCCGCCAGCCCCTCCCGGAATTCGGGCACTACCCCTTTCGGGATCATGAAGTTCTCAATCAGCGCGAAGGTTCCCTTGCCGCCGGCGGCGCATTCCGTCCGGGTCCGCTCCCAGGTCTCGGAGAAATAATGCTTGAGCTTTTGCGGCGGCTCTCGGAAGTAGCTCTGCCGGCAGCAGGCGCCGTCGAACCCGAGGTAGTCCAGCCCCTCGATGTGTGCGCACCGTGAGGTGAAATAACTGTTGACCGACGGCATGTTGAACAACGTCACCGTGATGCCGGGCCGCGCCGCCCGGGCGGTCGCCGTCAGTTCCTCGATGAACACGGCAAAATCATCCGCCATGACCTGCACCGTGGGATCGGGACCGAATTTCGCCAGGGTCGCGGGATGCCGGGTCACCATCGCGGAACTCTTGGGCTCATCCCAGATCAGGCCGTCCAGTTCGTAGTCGGAAAACAGGGTGTGGATGTATTCATGCATCCATTTCCGGAAGTCCACGTCCTGGATGCAGGCCATGGCGGGGTTTTCCGGCGTCTGGCTGGCCGGGTGTTCGACCAGCCAGAGAGAATGCAGCAACGGCGCGCCCGCAAAACGTCCGCCGATGCGGCTGGGGATGACATGGACCTTCAGTCCGCACTCGTGGGCGCAGGCCACCTGGATTTCAAACGCGCGGCGGGAATAGCGCATTTCGCTCTCCGAGAAGCTCAAGGCCACATTGTCAAAGCCGCACGCCCGCATGTCGTCGAAACTGTCACGGTACTGGCGGGGGATGACCGTGAAGTTCCCATGATCAAGGCAATACGCTGTAAACGGCATGTTTCCCTCGCTGAATTGGCGGCCTGTGACGCTTGTGGCGACCACAGCCCTTGAGTCCGGTTCGCTTTCTCTTCGGCAACTGCCCGGAATCGAGAAATGCTCAAGTGTAGCCAGAGAGCGATCTCGAAGTATGGGGTGATCATACGCCGTCGCGAATGAGGCGTCAACACGCGCGAATAGAGCGCGAATAGAGTCTGCTCGAAATGGCTCGAAATGAAAAGGAAGAGTTGAACACGTCTTCCCTCACCGCCATACTGCCCGGCGGAAAGGAACCTCTTGATGAACAAGGAACTCTGCGTCACGAGCGACTTTGTGGACGACCTGCTGGTCGCCAACACCCGGTTGAGCGAGCGCCACGTGGACGCCATCATGCAGTACACCGCGTCGCTGGGCGCCTCGCGCTTCGAATGGGTCCTCTATGCGAACTCGAACATCTACGAGCCGCACAATCCCCTGGGGTACGATCTGCTGAAGGCCGCCTGCGACGCGGCGCACCGCCACGGCATGCGCTTCGACGCGGTCTACAAGCCGTTCGAGTCAGGATCGACCAGCGCGGTCAACAGTGTGCCGCACTCCTTTCCGCATGCCGACGGCGACC
>JAAZAB010000184.1 GCA_012514555.1 Lentisphaerota bacterium | reverse complement strand
GAAATACAGTGCACCCACTGCCGCCGCCGTGCTATACTGTTTCCGTTTTTGAGGAATCCTTTCCTACAACGGAAAAAGGAGAACCATGAAACGACTGCTATGCGGCATCGGAGTGGCATTTCTGTTGAGCGGATACGCCTGTGCGGAGGCTGCCGCCCCTGCGGCAAAGCCGCCGGCCACGGCCGGCCAGGAGATTCCCGCCGGGGCGAAACTGGTCGACGAGGACAAGCTTCCGCGTTGCTTTGTCGACAAGAACAAAGACAACGTCTGCGACAAGAGCGTGCTCGCCGGAGGCAAGTGCAAGGCAAACCATGTCAAGCGGGTTCCGCCCGCCAAAGCCAAGGAGACGCCCGAGGCCGAAGCCGCGGAGGAGAAACCGGCACCGGCGCCTAAAACCGGGAAGCTCGGTTGCGTGGGCTGCGGCCGCTGCCTGATCGGCAAGAGCTGCCTGGCCTAGGCGGCAACGCGACATGCGGACGATATCCACCGATCAGATTGATCTGGCATTGGACGACCATGCCAACCTTGCGCTCCTGAAGAACCGGCTGACCGGTCACGACTATGCCGGAAAGGCGCCGTTCTGGCGGCTCTACTACCAGCAGGGCCAGCACCTGCACCGTGAGATTACGCCGGAAGGCCAGACGCCCGCCATCACCGTTCGGAGGCGCGCACTCACGGTGACGTATCAGCAGCTCAATTCCAGAGACGGGCCGCTCCCGATCCGCCTGACGTTCCGCATAACGGTCGAAGGCGATGAAAGCCGGTGGTCCGCCACGGTCGTGAACAACACGGGGGAGTTCCTGGTAAAAGAACTCCACAAAAGGAGTTCATCATGGCAGAGGAGAAATGGCAGATTCATGCGCATCGCGGCGGACGGCTCGAGTTCGATGAGAACACGCTCTCCGCCTTCCAGGCCAGCTATGCCGCGGGCCTGCGCGGGTTCGAAACCGACGTCCGGATGTGCAGGGACGGCGCACTGGTCATCATGCACGATGCGTCGGTCGAACGGATGACCCTGGGCACCGGGGAGGTCGAGGACCTGACCGAGGCCGAACTGCGCCGGCTCAGGAGCCGGAAGGGAAACCCCATCCTCTTTCTCGATGAACTGGTCGCCTTCTTCGCGGACAAACCCGGGCTCTACATCGAGTACGAGATGAAGACCGATCCCGTCCGCTATCCGCAGGAGAAGCTGGAGGCGTACTGCCGGAAACTGCACGACGCCGTCATTCCCCGCGTGTCGGAGCGGACAACGGCGGTCTTCACCTCGTTCGACAAGCGGCCGCTCGCCTTCATCGGGCGCACTTTCCCGGACGTGGAGCGGATGCTCATCACCGGCGAGCCGTGCGGCGCGGCGCCCATCCGGGAAGCGCAGACCCTCGGGGTGAAGCGCCTGGCCTGCACGTGGGACGGCAGCACGCGCGCCGGCGTCAGGGCGGCGCACGAGGCCGGCCTGATCGTGTGCGGCTGGCCGGGGCACGCGGTAGAGGACTACCTGCTGGGCGTGGCCCTGGGCTTCGACCATCTATGCGCCGACAATCCGGTGGAGGTGCTGACGTTCAAGAAGCAGAACCTCGCCTGGCTGAAGTAGCAGGCATCCGTGCATCCCGCCGGCCGGCGGCCAGAAAAATCGACGACCGGCATTTTGCATCTGTGGAATCGCCTGCAAAGGACTCATGAGGATTACGGCGATGAATCAAAGCGGGAGAAACGCAGAACGCTCAACGTTGAACGCTCAACGCTCAACGCCGGAAATGGGAGTTCCGGGTTCAGGGGACGTTTCCGGCCTGAACCCCGGCACCCCGAGCCTTGGTCCGCGGCGCCTGCGCGGGTTCTGCAGGCGCTTCTCCGAAAGGGCCGTTTTCTCGCTGGCGGCCGTGCTGTTCGCGGGTGCGCCGGCGGCGGCGGAACCCGCTCTGCCCGCGGGACTCGGAACGCCGCCCGCCGCAGCCGAACCGGCCCTCCCCGCGGGGTTGGGCGCGCCGTCCGGCGACGCGCGCCCCGCGGCGCCGCGCGCGCGGCGCCTGCCGGAGGGGCTGAGCGGCTTCTGGGAGGTCCGCGGCGGTGCGCGCCTGCAGCGCGACCCGCGCGAGAAAAGCGCCTCGATCGCCGAGACCCGCCTGCAGCTCAACTACGAACAGGCGGGCGACCGGGCGGCTGCGAGGATGGTCGCCGACCTGCTGGCCGATCCGGTGCTGAACCACCATTCGGTCGATCTCGAAGGCGGCTCCGGATTCATCGACCTGCGCCAGGCCAACCTGCTCCTCCGCCCCTCCGACCACCTCGATCTCACGCTCGGCCGCCAGGTCATCACCTGGGGGACGGGCGACATGCTCTTCATCAACGACCTCTTCCCCAAGGACTGGAACAGCTACTTCATCGGCCGCGACGACGAATACCTCAAAGCCCCCTCCGACGCCCTCAAAGCCGCCTTCTTTACCCCGTGGGCCAACCTCGACCTGATCTACACGCCGCGCTTCGACAGCGACCGCTTCATCGACGGCCGG
>JAAZAB010000183.1 GCA_012514555.1 Lentisphaerota bacterium | reverse complement strand
TGTGCTTCCCGGCACATAGCTGACACTTCATTCCGGAGACATGGTTTACACCCACCGGCATTTGGGGGAGGCCCTGAATGCCCTGGAAGGAGTGTAATCGCATGGACGAACGCCTCAGGTTCATCGCCCGTCTGCTCGAAGGCCAGAAGATGGCTCCGCTGTGCCGCGAGTTCGGTATCTCCCGGGTCACAGGCTACGAGCTTTTCAACCGCTACAAGGAATACGGGCTGGACGGACTGAACGATCGCAGCCGGCGCCCCTACCGGCAGGCCAACAAGCTGCCCTTCCAGCTCGAGTGCGCCATCCTCGGGATCAAGAAGGAGTTCCCCTCCTGGGGCGCTCCCAAGATCCGCGACAAGCTCCTGCGGGCGTTCCCGATGGTCAAGCCGCCCGCGATTTCAACGGTGCACGCCGTGCTGGACAGGCACGGCCTGGTCAAGCGGCGCAAGCGCCGGCGCTACAAGGCGACAGGAACCCCGCTCAACGACGCCGCGGAAGTGAACGGCCTGTGGTGCGCCGACTACAAGGGGGAGTTCCGCCTGGGAAACAGGCAATACTGCTATCCGCTGACGGTCACCGACTACCGCTCGCGCTACCTGTTGGCCTGCGATGAGGCCAGCTCGACGAAAGCAGACTTTGCCTTCTGCACCTTCGAGAGGGTCTTCAAGGAGTTCGGCCTGCCCCGCGCAATGCGCACCGACAACGGAACACCCTTCGCCAGCTCCCAGGCCCTGTTCGGATTGTCGAAGCTCTCCGTTTGGTGGCTGCGGCTCGGCATCCGTCTGGAGCGGATCAGCCCCGGCCAGCCGCAGCAGAACGGCCGCCATGAGCGCATGCACCTGACACTCAAGACCGAAACCGCCACCCCCGCCGCCTTCAACTTTCTGCAGCAGCAGGAGCGCTTCGACCACTTCCTGGATGTTTACAATAACCAACGCCCGCATCAGGCACTGGGCGGCGCCTACCCCGGCGACCTCTATACACCCTCAGCACGGATCTATGAGCCGCCCCCCGAACCGACCTACCCCTTCCACCAGCGAACCGTGCGGGTCACGCGCTGCGGACGCATCTGCATCGGCAAACGCAAGATCAACCTCAGCCAGGTCTTCGCCGGCCAGATCCTCGGCCTGCGAGAGGTTGACGACCAGGTCTGGCAGGTCTCGTTCCTTGATTATGATCTGGGATTCTTCGACGCTGATGAGGACCGCGTCGAACCAGGACCCAATCCGTTCGCCCCGGAGAATCTGTAAACCATGTCTCCGGAACAAACTGTAAACCATCTGTCCGGAATGGACCTGAAAAAATTGGCGGGCCCGTAGGGATTCGAACCCCAGACCTCTTCCTCCGGAGGGAAGCGCTCTATCCAGCTGAGCTACGGGCCCGCATGCGGCCGGACATTAGCGGAGGCGGGGTGAGGCGACAAGCCCTTGCATCAGGCACGGAGCATCCTGCCAACAGCAGGGCCTCACTCTCGCTTTCTCAAGCAAATACCTCTCAAGCAAATATAGGTTAGCCTTCCGAAAATTCCTCGCCCTGCGCCATCGGCTGAAGCGGCTGTCTGCTGGAAGGCAAGGGAGCATCCGGATCCGCGATCCAGGCAGCGATATCATCGATGACCCTGGGCCCCTGCAGATCTCGGGTCAGCAGGTGCCACCCCTCGGGATAGCGTATAAAACGATGCCCCA
>JAAZAB010000182.1 GCA_012514555.1 Lentisphaerota bacterium | reverse complement strand
TGGCCAACGACATGGGCATGAACGGGAGCACGCTGATTTCCCCCGAACAGCTGCGCGAGTTCTTCTTCCCGGCCATGCGCCGCCAGTTCAGGACATGGAAGGAAGCCGGCGGCCGCATACTGCTCCACTCATGCGGCAATGTGGACGCGGTCCTGGAGGACCTGGCGGATTCCGGCATCGACGCGATCAACAACATCCAGTCTGGCGCCGGCATGGATCTGGCCCGCGTGAAGCAGCGCATCGGCGAAAAGGTGACCATCGTCGGAAACGTGGACGCCACGGGCATCATGTGCCAGCCGGATCAGTCCCTGATCGCGGATGCCATACAGAAGGTCATCGATATCGCCGGACAGGACGGCGGGCTGATCATCGCCACCGATCATTCCTTCCACGGCGGCATTCCGACGGAAAACGTGGAATTCTTTATCCGCAAGGCGATCGAGCTGGGCAGTTTCCAGCGCTGCGAATAAAGGGCGCCGGGCCGGGTGACCGGTGGGGCGGGGGAGAGGCCCAAAGCGGCATCTTTGGCGCATTATACCGGATATTTGGCGCGCTTCCCCGGAATGCTTAAAGCGATTGCAAGAACAAATTTGCCCCGAAAACGCATCGTTTTCGGGGCTTATTTTCTGCTGAATCATAATGCCGGTTCGCCTTCAGGCTGTCCTTCCGTCTGTCCGGAGGGGCTCATTTTGGCGCAGGGACGCTGTGACCGGCCGCAAGATCCATGAAGCGGCGCATGTTTTTCAGCCCTTGCGACTGCGCGCGGAAGGCCTCTTCCGGGCCGTCGAATTCCATGGAATAAAAGCCGTCATATCCGCCCGCGTTCAGGATGGAAAAGACCCGCGTCATATCGACCCGGCCGTGGCCGATCACCGTGCCGCGCAGGTAGTTTCCGCCCGAGGAGAGATACCAGCCGTCGCCGGGATGCGGCCAGCTGCTGTCTTTGACCAGGTAATCCTTTACGTGGACATGCCGGATCGCCGGCAGAAAGCGCCGGGTGAAAGCCTCAGGCGTTTCATCGACGAAGAAGGTGTTGCCCAGATCGGCCACGACGCCGGCATCGCGGTCCAGCGCGCCCAGGAAATCACCGAAGCGTTCGACGCCGTTGACGACGAACCCCTGATCCTCATAGATGCACTGCACGCCGCGCTCTCCGGCGTAGTCGAACACTTCACGGGCGGCGTCCGCCGCGCGCCGTATCGTCGCCGCGTATGAACCCGCGCGCCCGGTAAGGCTCAGCGCAGGCACCAGCGTGTGATGGAAATAGCGCGAACCCAACGCCGCCGCGACGTCGGCGTAATCCTTGAGGCGCCGGATCTCCGAACGGAGATCGTCGGCGGCCAGATCGCCCATCATGGAGAAGCAGCATATCCCGACGTTCCTTTCTCCGGCATAGTCCGCCAGGCGCTTTGCCGCTTCCGCCGAGGGCGTTCTGAACTCGGCGTGGGGATAGGGCTCGATGGCGTCGACGCCCAGCTGCAGGGCGTAATCCACCGCGTGCCGGAAGTCCATATCCGGGGAAGGCAACGAAAACAAAGCCGTTTTCATGACTGTTTTTCCCTCTCGGCCGTTGCGGCGGGCCGTGTGGTCGGTACGGCGATACCGCGGTTCACGCCCGCTGTCCATCCTGCCGCTGGCGTGGATGCAACCCGTCCGGGCTTTGCGGATCGCGCTTTTATTCCTTATCGCTCTTTTTCTCGATGCCCGATCCGATAATAAGCCCCAGCACCATGCCCGCCATCATTCCGATGCCCACATTGACGTGGGCGGCTGTCGACACGGCCACGCCCAGGCACATGCCCAGAGCCATCCCTTCCGAGCCGTATTCCTCCCGCCTGTCCTGATCCTTTTTTCTGCCTGCCTCTCTTGCGAAAAATATGGCAAGCAAGAGCGCTATGGCTATCCAGGGCAAGGCGGCGCTCATGAAATCAGAAAAACCATCCATTATGTGTTCATATCCTTTCCCAATATCGCGGCGTTCCCGATGCCGTGGATCCCGGTGAAGACGGGAAACGCCTGATCAGAGAGAGCGCTTCAGCGCGGCCTTCATGCACATGGTGAGGGATACCGCACCGGCGTCTGGCGTTCCCAGGCTTCGCTCTGCCTGGGGACGCGCCCTGCCGATCTTCGGAAGCAGGTCTTTAGTGTCCTCCGCTGCCTGCTGCGCGGCTGCGGCGGCTTTTTCCCAGGCGTCGCCCAGCGCCTCCCCGCGTTCGGCGCTGGAGCTCAGCGCGCTGGCGAAGGGCAGCAGGGCGTCCAGCATGGTCTTGTCGCCGGGCTTAGCGCCGCCGAGCTCCATCATCCGATTTGCGGCGGCGCTGACTGCCTTCGCCGCGAGCACGGTATCGTAGTTTTCGGCGCGATCTCCGATCACCGCGCCTGCGCTC
>JAAZAB010000181.1 GCA_012514555.1 Lentisphaerota bacterium | reverse complement strand
CGAGGTTGCGGGCAAATGGTACATCAAGTCGTTGAATGGAAGCGTGATTGCGTGGGGCGTTTCGTGGGGCGGCCCGGAGTTTAAGCCGGTTGGCTATTGCCAGTAAATCCCATAGGCCAGACAATCTTGTGGGGCGGGGCCTGGGGCTTTCCCGGCGCCGCGCCGGTCGGCGGTTTCCGGTGAAAGGCCCGGTCAGTACAGGAGGTACTGCGCGCAATTCTTTGCAAAGCCACGGGCGGCTGCTTCGATTTGCGCGAAATCCGCCTCGCTGATCGCGCCCCGGCAAAGGCGGTCCGAGCCGAACAGCTTGCAGGAGAGCTTCTCATCCAGCCTGAATGCCGGCGTCATCTCCCGGATTGTCCGCAGAAGGATTGCGCCGGTGTCAAACGGCCGGTAGTCATTCCGGTCTGTTACCAGGAGTTCAACGCCCTCGCATAGCGCGCCGGCATGTTTTGAGAACATGGGTGTGAAATATGCGCGGCGAAACCGCACACCGCCGAGGCGCTGGGAATTCATTTCGCCGGCCAGCCGGCGCGAGTCCAGGAACGGCGCCCCGATGAGCGAGAAGGGATGCGTGGTGCCGCGGCCCTCGGAAATGTTGGTCGCCTCGAAAATGCATGTTCCTATGTAATGGATGGCCGTGTCCACGGTCGGGATGTTGGGGGAGGGCGACACCCAGGACAGGTCCGTGTCATCCAGGTACATTCCGCGCCGCCAGCCGGCAAGCTCGACAACGTGCAGCTCGCAGCCGATGTTCTTTTCCTTGTTGATGAGGCGGGCGTATTCGCCGGGCGTCAATCCGTAGCGCGTTGGGATCGCATGTTTGCCGACAACGCTCGAATAGGCCTCATCCAGGATTTCACCCTCCACGCGAACGCCCGATATGGGGTTGACGCGATCGAGAACCACGATCGGGATGCCGCGGGCGCTGCATCGCGACATCATTTCGCTGAGACAGGAAATATATGTGTAAAAGCGCGCGCCGACATCCTGGATGTCGTAAACCAGCATGTCAATGTTGTCCAGGGCGCGCGGATTTTCGGCGCCGCCGGCCCCGGTCAGGTCAAAAACAGGCAATCCTGTTTCCGGATCGATGTGGTCCTCGTCCGCGCCGCCCGCCTGTTTCGCGCCGCGAATGCCGTGCTCTGGGGCGTAGAGGGCGGCCAGGTTGAAGCGCTCGCGCAGGATATCCGAGGTCGGGCGCATGTCCTTGGACAGGCCGGAGGCGTTGGTCAGGAGGCCGATGCGGTTGTCCGCAAGCAGGCGCTTTGCGGCGGAGATGCGGTCAATGCCGTTCTTAACAGCCTTTTTCATGCCGTTCCCGTGCGAGCGCCGCATCCGGCCGTGTTATTTCAACAGCTTGTGTATCTGCTTGAATTCGGGGCGATTCGAGGTTTCAAGCAGCTCGAATATAACGCTCTCGCACGAAGTCACATCCGCGCCTGAGCGGCTGATGCGGTCGAGCCCGATCGCGCGGTTGGATTCGGTCCGGGACGAGACGGCGTCAGCCACGACCTGCACGCGGTACTTGAGCCGCACAAGGTCCGCCGCGGTCTGGAAAACGCACACGTGGGTTTCGATTCCGGCCAGGATAATCTGGCGCCGGCCGGTTGCGTCGAGGGCCTGGATAAAGGCGGGCGTCCGGCAGCAACTGAAGGTTGATTTTTCTATGCGCCGCGCGTTCCGGGCTTTTTCCATGATGGCCGGAACGGTTGGGCCCAGGCCGGCCGGGTATTGTTCGGTGACAAGAATGGGTATGCCGAGCACTGTTGCGCAGTCCGCCAGCAGTCCGGCATGGCGGATGATCGTTTCTTTTTCGCTGATGGTGGGCGCCAGCTTCTCCTGGATGTCGATCAGCACGAGCGCGGCCTGGTTCGGATTGAAGAACATGCGCACCTCCGGGTGTTGGTTGATGTTGAAAACCGCGCCCATGGCGCCGCCGGCATGGAGTGAAATGGCGTCATGTCGCTGTCCTGCGTTTGCTCCAATCACGGGTTATTCGCCGCGGCCTCGGGCAGTGGAACGAGTGTGCGCCGGCGCCGCGAGTAGCGGGCGGCGTGGGTATAGCCGGCTTCGCGGGCCAGGCGGAGGGCCGCGGGGAATTCGAAGCCCACCTCCCCGGGCTTGTGCGCGTCCGATCCGAAACAGATGGTGATGCCGCGTTCCCGGGCCATGCGGAGCAGGAGGGGGGATGGGTAGATTTCCCCAATGGGTTTGCGCAACCCGGCGGTGTTCACTTCAATGCTCATGCCGGCCTCCGCGATCCGGTCCAGGGCGGGTCCGGCCATGCCGGCGATGTCCTGTTCCGGGGGAACAAACCCGAATTTCTTCGGCAGATCGAGGTGCCCGACCGCGTCGAAAAGGTGCGTGTCGGCAAGGTCGGCGAGCAGCAGGAAATATTTGCGCCATGCGTCCGGCACGTCCGCCGTCCGCCAGCGGTGCATTTCGGCCGGACTGTCTATGCCCCAGTCGCCCACGTAGTGGACGGAGCCCAGCACGAAATCGAACGAATGAGCCGCCAGCCATTGCCGCAGGAAGTCGAGTCCGCCCGGATAATAGTCGGCTTCGACGCCAAACAGCACGCGCGGAGATTCGCTCTTCTGCAGCGGGCGTATCATGGCCTGGTATGCCGCGAAATCGTCAAGCGCCATGCGGTTGGCCGGGTCGTACCCGTGCGGGTTGGGCGCGTGATCCGTGAAGCAAAGCTCGGGGATGTTTTTCAGGCGCGCCTGGTCGAGATATTCCGAGGTCAATCCCTCGGCGTGGTGGCAGAGGCTTGTGTGAACGTGATAGTCGGAAAGCGTTTGCCGCGATTCTGTATGTTTTCGTGTCATAAGCGGTTGGTCGTGTGCGGGATTAACGGATCACTTTTGCGAGGGCGGAATCGTGGACGCCGAGGATTGAAACGGGAGCAGGATTGTGAATGTTGAGCCCCGGCCCGGGGTGGATTCGACCTCGATATCTCCGCCGTGGTTCTTGATGATGCCGTAGCTGACCGAGAGCCCAAGGCCTGTGCCGCCGGGGCCGGGTTCGGATGGCTTTGTGGAGAAGAAGGGCTCAAAGATTTTCTGCCGCATCTCGGGCTGGATGCCGCAGCCATTGTCGGCGACGCGGATGGCGGCGTAGTCGATGTTCCCGCGCCGGGCGGGGAGCGTGGAAAAAACTATGGCGCCCTTGCCCGGCAGCGCCTGGATGGCGTTGATGACGATGTTGATGAGAACCTGCTTGACCTGGTTCGGGTCCGCCTGGACACTCGGCAGCGCATCGGACAGGTGGAGCTCGGTTGTGGCCCGGCCCTTGCTGAGCTCGTGGGCGAGGAAGTTGAGCACATCCTGGAGAAGCTCGTTGACCAGGATTGGGATGCGCTGGGGCTTGGACTGGCGCGCAAATTGAAGCAGATGGGAGATGATTCTGTTGCAGTGTTCGACGCCATGCTCGATTTCGCCCGCGCTTTCCTGGGCATTGACACCGGAAATGGTCGTGAGCCCGGCTTTTTGCATGGCCCTTTTAAGTATCTGCGCATGGCCCAGGATGACGGTGAGCGGGTTGCGAATATCGTGTGCGATGCCGGCAGTTAGGCGTCCGACAGCCGCAAGTTTTTCCGAGATGATGAGCCCTTCCTGGGCGGCAAGGAGCTGGCTATGCGTTTCCTCCAGGGCGGCCTTGTCCTTGCTGAGGCGTTCGAACAGGCGCGCATTCTCGAATGCGGTTCCGGCCTGGAGCCCGATTGCGCCGAGAAGCTTGAGGTCATTGACGGTGAGCGTCTTTTCGAGCCCGGCCGCGCCGGCCTGCAGAACGCCGACGATGTGGTCCGCGTGCAGAATGGGCACGCACAGGGCCGACCGTATCCCGTGAATGACCACGCTTCCATGTTTGGCGAAG
This sequence comes from Lentisphaerota bacterium, assembly GCA_012514555.1. Classification (GTDB taxonomy): domain Bacteria; phylum Verrucomicrobiota; class Kiritimatiellia; order JAAZAB01; family JAAZAB01; genus JAAZAB01. The sequence continues at coordinate 245 of JAAZAB010000181.1, read as the reverse complement.
CGCGAGTCTTGCAGGGCGTCGCTGGTGAGGACTGCCTGTTTTTGATCCAGGACGAGCTCGATGATGCCGGCGCTGAATATGGGCTTGCTGGCCTTGGACGGGTCGCTTGCGGCGTGGGCCATGCATCTCAGGGAGCGCCCGTCTTCGCCCAGGAGGTGGATGGAGCAGAAGTCGACTGCCGGTATTTCCTTTAACACCGTGGCGGTTATGCGGGCCATCAGCTCCGAGGGATCCAGGGTTGAGTT
>JAAZAB010000180.1 GCA_012514555.1 Lentisphaerota bacterium | reverse complement strand
CGGGCCGATCCTCGTACAGGAAGAAAATCGTGGGCCCGCTCGGCTCGAAGTAGAGCTTGTCGAAATCGTTTATCCTGGAGATCATCAGAGTGTTTTCAACAATCGTGCCGCGCACGCTGGCGTGGCGCATCTCCCCGGATTCGGCGTTCCCCGTTATGTCGATGGTGATGGAATTCTCGTAGGGCTTGTTCGGGGCCGGCTGGCGGTTCACGACGTCAATGCCCTTTTCCTTCATGTACTGCTTGAGCGAACTGAAGTTTATGAACGGGTCAACGTTTTCGCAAAGCGCGCGGACAACGGGAATCATCAGCCACTCCCCGAACGGCTCGAGCGAACCGTAGAAGCTGGTTTCCAGGAGTTTCAGCTGGACGTTTTCCCCCAGCAGGCGCCGGCACAGGCGCGACAGCGTGTAGGCCAGGTCGCCGAACGCCTCGTCAAGGCCTTCCGGTACATCGCGGTTTACAACGAAACTCGTCAATCCCTTGTCGTCGAATTCGATCAGCTCCTCGGCGGCGCGGCGCGCCGCGTTCGTGTTCGCCTCAACCGTGCTGGCGCCAAGGTGCGGAAGCATTATGTCCGCTATATCGGCAACGGTCTTTACGCCCGGCTTGTCCTCGGGGTAGACGTCGTTCAAGAACCTGATGCCTTTCTCCGCCTTGACCTTCCTAAGGGCGGCCTCGTCCAGAATGCCGGCGCGCGCGCAGTTGACAAGCGTCGCGCCCTTCTTCATGCGCGACAGAAGGGCCTCGTTGATCATGCCGCGCGTTTCCGCGTTCTCCGGAATGTGCAGCGTGACATAGTCGGATTTTTCGAAGAGCGCCGGCAGGTCCACCAGGTCCACGTTCATGGATTTTGCCCGGTCCCGGGACAGCACCGGGTCGTAGCCGAGGAAACGGCACTCGAAACCGCCCAGGCGCTTGATGACCAGGCGCCCTATGTTCCCGAGGCCCACAACGCCGACGGTCTTGCCGGTCAGCTCGCGGCCCATGTACGCTTTCTTCTCCCACTGGCCCGCGCGAGTGGTAATGTCGGCTTGCACCACCCGGCGCGCATCCGCGAGCATCAGCGCCACCACCTCCTCGGCGACCGCGTTGGCATTGGCGCCGGGCGTGTTCATCACGTCGATGCCGCGGGCCCGGGCATACTTGATGTCTATGCTGTCGTAGCCCGTTCCGGCCCGGACAATCACCTTGAGCTCTGGAAATGCGTTTATTACCTCCCTGTTGATCTTCTCGCTGCGAACTATCAGGGCATAGGTGGCCGGGTGCTTCTTTGCCTGCTCGAGCAGCGGCGTCTTGTCGTCCTGAACGACCTCGTACCCGCCGTGGGCCAGAAGAATTTCCCTGGCTATGCTCTCCAGTTTTGTCGGGATCAACACGGTTTTGCTCATGATCAATCCTGCCTCTCTTTTGCTTTGCCGGGCGTTGCCTTGAGCCCGGACCTTCGTGAAACATGCTCGACGTCACCCAGACTTGCGTGACACCTTCAGATTTTGCCGCGGATCGCGGCCTTGAACGCCAGGAAACGGGCCGCGCGTCCGGCCGGCTGATTCACCGATGCGGCGCTGACGCCAAGTGCCTTACGGAGCTCGGCAATGCGCGTCTCCGGCGCCGGATGGGTCTGGGCAAAATCGCGCCCGCCGGGCTTCAAATTCTTCTTCATCAGGTTCAGCATGTCCACCAGCGCGGCCGGATTGTAGCCGACGCGCCTGAGGATCACCACGGCCCCGGCGTCGGCCTGGAACTCGAGGTTCCGCGAATAGCCCTTGTTGAAAAGCGTGTCGGTTATGTCCCCGATCGAGCCCTCAAAGGCCTCTGTCACCTTGGCGAGATCGCCGCCGGCTAACGACTTCCCGGCCTCGACCACCAGTATGGTCAGCGCGGATGTCAGGCGCCCCTGCTTGATCTGCTTCAGGCCGTGGGAATACTGGACGTGCCCGATCTCGTGCGCGAGCACCGCGGCCAGGGCGTCCTCGCTGTCGCAGCAGGCCAGCATGCCGCGCGTGACAAAAATGAATCCGCCCGGCGCCGCAAAGGCATTCACCTCGCCGGATTCCAAAACCATGAAATGGTAACCCCCGAAAGTCTCCGGCTTGTCCGATGCCATTGCGAGCGCTTGTCCGAGCCGGTTGATGTAAAGAGCCGCGCCCTGGCTGTTCAGCGGCCGGTACTTGGCCGTCACCGAGGCGCCCACCGCGCGCCCGATGTAGTATTCCTGCTCAGGCGTGATGTCGTCGAATGTCTTGCCGACCGCCGAGCTCGCGCGGGTCACCGACTTGGCCTGTTCCGTCGTTATCACGCCCGTCGCCACGCCGGCCGCCGCCCCGAGTTGAGAAGCCTGGTCCCAAGTCTCGCAACCGGCCAGGACGAGCGCAAGCGCCGCCGCGCATCCCGTAAGAACACGGTCCCAAAGGGTCTTCATCGTGCGCCTCCCCCGGCCCTGACCTGGCCTTCGGCAAGGAATCCGCTCGCCTCGGCGGGGCTCACGCGGATCTTTTCCATGGAATCGACCCAGGCGAAACTTACGTTCCGGTTCCTGGCCTTATATTGATTCTCCACTTCCTTCGTGAATCCCTTGCCCGCGGTCGCCACTTCGTCGGCCGATGCGCCAAGCCGGTCGCTGCGCCCGGCCGAGGTCAATTCAATCTTCTTCGCGGTGAGAGCCGACGCGTTCACCCACCCTGATATTCCCTTTGCCGTGTTCACCTTGACCCATGCGCCCTGGGTCTGAACAGTTTCCACGGCGTCGCCGTAAGCAAGGGTGCCTGCAAGCTTTCCCAGAAAGTCCGGGGTGTTCCTTACCTGGGTTTCCCGCACCTGAACGCGCATTTGCGCGGCCTGTGCCGATATTGCCAGGATCAGGCCGCAAGCGGCCGCGGCCAGCGCAATCGGCTGCCCAAAGAATCTCATTGTCTATCCTCCCGCAGGTTTTTCGGCGTTTGTTAAAGGAACTGGGCAAACAGTAGCATGAAAAATCGTTCCGATAAAAGAAAAAAAAGACGATCCCGCGCGGACATAATCCCGGATTTTACGGGATAATGACAACACGCCCTTGGCCGTTCTTGACAAGGACGAGTCCGCCATTCATGCTTGCCTTCTTCAGGAGAAATCCGCAGGGCTCAAGCCGCAAGCTAACATGCAAGGGAAATCCTTATGTCCATAGTTCACAGCGCGCGCCTCACCCGGCGCATCATCGGATGCGTCGCGATCCCGTCAATCCTCCTGTTCCAGGGCGGATGCGCGACCAGCGCGCCCCTGAGCAAAAAAAGCCCGGGGCGGCTCCAGTTCGCGCCGGACGACCGCATACTGGTGCTTGCCCCGCATCCTGACGACGAGGCGCTGGGCTGCGCCGGGGTCATCCGGGAAGCGGTTTCACGAAACCTTCCGGTCCGCGTCGTTTATTTCACCAACGGCGACAACAACGAACTCTCGTTCATTCTCTATCGCAAGCACCCGGTTGTCGTGCCTTCCGCCGTGCAGGCCATGGGCGAAGTGCGATCCCGCGAAGCCGTCGCGGCGGCCGGGGCGCTCGGACTCGCGCGGGCGGATCTCACGTTCCTGGGCTATCCGG
>JAAZAB010000179.1 GCA_012514555.1 Lentisphaerota bacterium | reverse complement strand
CCGGCGCGGTTGTCGGCTTCAAACCCGTCGCCCTCGATCCGGACATTGATCCCGTGCGGCCCTTCAGGACCGGCCTTGAACGCCAGCCGCGCCTCGCGCGTCTCCCCCGGCCCGAGCGCGAAGCGCTGCATGGCGCTCGCCCCGGCGTCATCAGCGCCGATCACGCTTATATCCACCGGGGCCGGCGAACGGTTGAGGATTTCCAGCTCGATGGAAAAGGGCTCGCCGGCCATCAGCGCCCGGCCCGGGCCCTCCGCCCTCATCAGGGAAACGTTCACCGGCGCCGGGGTTGCCGGCTCGATCCGGTGAATCCAGAGCGCCGCTCCGGGCGGCAGGAAGCCTGCGGGAATCGCGGGCCCCGCCCATTCAGCCTCCTGCAAGTCGGTGAAAACGTGAATCTCGCCGCCAATTCCGGAGCGGTCCCGCAGCATCGCGGCGGCCTGCCCGAGCGCGGATGCGGGCTGTCCCGTGGCTTCCGTCGGGGCCATGCCCTCAAGCGCCGTCTCAAGGACATCGGGTTTCGATACCATGCCGGCGGGCAGGACGGCGAGCGAATCGTCAACCAGCGTTGTCAGCCCGGCCGAGTCGGCGGGCCGCATCGCCTTGACCAGCGCCGAAGCCGCCTCGATTGCCGCGTCCCAGCGCCGGCGCCCGCCCGCGTCCGCCGCGGCCATGGACCCGGAGTTGTCCAGGATCAGCACTCGCGCCACTCCGCCGTCGCCCGCCGCCATGCCGGACAGCACCGGCCCGGCCAGGGCCAGCACCGCGAAAATAATCGCGAGCGTCCTGAAAATCAGCACCAGCCATTCCCGGACGCGCCGCCTCGCGCTGAGCATGGGATCGCTCGCGATGAAGAACATGAAGGTCGGGAATGGGCGGCGCCGCCTGCGCACGCGGAAGAACAGGTGGAACAGCAGGGGCAGCGCCGCCGTAGGCAGCGCCCACAGGAACGCGGGATTCAGAAACGTCAGAGCGCCCATCAAGGAGGCTCCAGTCAAAGCGTTTCAGGCCGGAGGCCCGCCATTCAACCCGCAAAATCCGGGTTAAAAAACACGGCAAAAACGGTTCTTTCCAGTCAAGGGCAAAAGGTCAACACGCCTCCAGGACGAAGAGGTCCTGGTTTCGCTCCACGATGCGGGAGCGGTACATGCGCAGGCGCCAGCCGTCGAGAAGGCGGTGCACGATGAAATGCGGCGCGTAATATGCCTGGCCCCAGGAATCGCTGACCAGCGTCCAGAAGCCTTTTGCATAGGCGCGGTCGAACGCGTGGCCTTCCAGCAGGAGCGCCTGCATCCGCGCCATGGCTTCATTTTCCGGCATCAGCCGGTTCTCGAAATAAAAGCGGATCGCGCCGAACCCGTGCGTGGAAAAAACAAGGAACCCGCCCGGCTTTAGCACGCGCTTCATCTCGCCGAGCCACGCGCGGAACGCGCTTTTTTCGAAGTGCGAGAAAATGGAGATGGCGAATATTCCGTCAAAGGCGGCCGCGCCGTAGGGCAGGGGCGGGTTTTCCCCGCTTGCCGTGAAACGCGCCGCGGGGTTGTCCTTCTGCGCCCACGCTATCGTGTCCGCCACGGGGTCGCAGCCGTGGAAAAGGGCGCCCGGGAAGGCGGCGGTCAGTGTTTTCAGCACCCGCCCGGAGGAGCATCCGAAATCGAGGTAGCGGCGTCCGGGCTCAAAGCGCAGATCGAGCGTTTTGAGGCACCAGGCCAGCAGGTCGCCGTAATAGAAGCTGCCGCAGTGGACTGCGCTGCGGTCCATCGCGTGAACGTGTTCAGGCGGCTCAAAGCGCGAGAGGCCCGTGTGCGGGTTGAAGGCGTTCGGCAGAAACCAGGTCCCGTAGCGAAGCGTGTACTTGCGGCGGTCGAGCGGCGTGAAAGACGAGAACCGCTGCTTGAGCGCGGCATCGCGGCCCAGCCACTCCTCGAACAGCTCCAGGCTGGATTCCGGAACGCGCGAGTAAAGCAGGTCCGTCAGGATGGTTTCCGCGCAATCGTCCACGCGCGTCAGCCCGGAGTCCTCCGTCAGGAGCCGGCGCAGAAAGTCCGAACCGGGCGCCGGCTGACTTGCCGGGGGCGCTGATCCCATTGCATGCGGCAATAAGGGGGCCTGGGACTTTGGGCAGAGCCGTTGCAGCAGATGGCGCCATGTGTGTTTGGCTTTGATGCTCATAAAGGGTTGCTGGTATCCCATGCATCAGAAAGAAGAGAATATCCAATAACCAACAAGGAATATCCAATGTCCAAGGAATCCGATGAATATTGGGAGTTTCTTGTTGGATATTCGATTGCTCTTTCTATG
>JAAZAB010000018.1 GCA_012514555.1 Lentisphaerota bacterium | reverse complement strand
ACAAACAGCTTCGGCGCCAACCGCTTCAAGCTGGAATACTACGGCCTTGCCGACAAGCTGGAGGCCATCAACGGCGCGGCGGCCGGCCTGGCCAGGGAAGCGGCCGGCGAAAGCGTCTACGTGGCCGGCTCGGTGGGCCCGTGCCTGCCGCCGGAACAGGCCCTGACTCCCGCCAACAGGGACAGCGTTGCCGACGCGTTTTTCGAGCAGACATCGGTTTTGGCCCGGGCAGGCGCGGACCTGATCCTTCTCGAGACCTTTCACGACATTGAACAGCTGCAGCTGGCTGCGGCAATGGCGCGCCGGACCGGCGCGCCGGTGATCGCCTCGTTCACGGTGGGAACGCTGTTTCAACGCGATGAACGGCAGCGGCCCGAGTCGGAGTTCGCGAAGCGGCTCGAGGCGGACCCAAACGTGGACGCCATCGGCATCAACTGCGGCATGGGCCCGGCCGATCTTTTCCACCCGCTCAGGCGCATGATGGAAGTTGCGTCCAAGCCGGTGGTGGTCATGCCGAACGCCGGCGGGCCCCGGGAAGTGGGCGGCCGGATGCTCTACTTGAACAGCCCGGAGTATTTCACGGAATTCTGCAAGCGGTACGTCGAGCTCGGCGCGCGCGGAGTCGGCGGCTGCTGCGGAACCACGCCCGCGCACATCCGCATGGCGGCCCGCGCCATCAAGACAATGAGCGGGGTCAAGGAGCATATCGCCATCGCCGCACGGCCGGCGGAGCAGGCAGGCGTCGCAAGCCCGCGGGCAGGCTGCGCAGTGGCGACCGCGGACAAGTCGGCCTTCGCGGCCGGCCTGTGCGCCGGGAAGAAGGCGACGTCGGTCGAGCTGCTGCCGCCGCCGAGCGGCGCCGGGCTGGCGTCTTTTCTGAAGAAATGCCGCGCCTGCCAGGATGCCGGCGTGGATGCGATCAACCTCCCGGACGGGCCGCGCGCGAGTGCGCGCATGTCGGTGATGGCGACGTGTTTCGCGATGATGCGCGAAGGGCTCGGCATCGAGCCCATTCCCCACTACTGCTGCCGGGATCGAAACCTGATCGGCATGCAGTCGGACCTGCTGGGCGGATGCGCGCTGGGCCTGAAGAACTGGCTCTTCATCACGGGCGATCCGCCCAAGCTCGGCAACTATCCCGACGCATCGGGCGTGTTCGACCTGGACTCGATCGGGCTCGCGCGCCTGGCCGACAACCTCAACCACGGCTATGACGCGGCCGGCCAGGCGACCGGCCAGGCGACAGCCATGCTCATCGGCGTGGGGGCCAACCCGGCGGCCGTGGAAATGGAGCGCGAAATCGAACGCTACTTCCGCAAGATCGACGCGGGCGCCGAGTACGCCATCACCCAGCCGATATTCGACGCCGACATTCTGCTCCGTTTCCTCGACCGCATACACAAGTATGACCGCGGAATATTCGTGATCGCCGGGCTCTATCCTCTCGTGTCTTTCCGCAACGCGGACTTCATGAACAGGCACGTTCCGGGCGTCACTGTGCCGGACGGCATTCTGGAACGCATGGGCAGGTGCAAGAGCAAGGAGGACGGGTTGAAGACTGGCGCCGAGATCGCCCGCGAAATACGGGAAAGGATCGAAGACTCGGTTTCAGGCTTCCAGGCATCCGCGCCCCTGGGCCGGATCGACATCGCCCTGGAAGTGCTGAAATAGGTTCTTCTGACACAACCGTCCGGGGCGCGGCCCGGCTCGGGCGGAAAAGAGCGTAAAACAATGAGCGAATTTTCAGCGGCTGTCTCCACAGCGGAAAAGCGCAGGCTCCTGGCCCTCATGCTGGGCATGGAGGTCTACACGCTTGGCGCCTCGGCCATTGGCATGGCCACGTCCAACTCCATAGTCTTCGCGGCCAATTTCGCCATTGCCTTCTCGGGCGCCCTTGCCGCCGGGCTCTCGCTTTACACCATAACCCGGATGTCGCGGGGCACGGACCTGCGCAACAACTACGGGCTGGGCCGGATGGAAACGATCTCCAGCATGGTCGCGGGCGCCACCATGCTTCTCGCCGCGCTCTTCGTAGGTTACGAGACAATCATGAAAATCCTGCGCCCCGCCGCGCAGCATGGCGGCCTCGCGGCGGTGTTTCTGACCTTCGTTTCCTTCATCGCGTCGCTCTGGCTCTGGATACGCAACTACCGGCTGAGCAAGACGGAGCATTCCCCGATATTCGGCTCAATCTGGCGCATGGCGAGGATGGGGGCTCTTGAAGACCTGCTCATCATCGCCTCCGTTGGCCTCGCTCTGCTGTTCCCGGGCGCCGCATGGACCCGCCACCTGGATGTCTGCGCCACCGCCATCCTGATGATCTCCGTCGTCAAATCCATTTATGATGTCTTTTCCGGATCGGTTTCCGACCTGCTCGATCGCAGCCTCGACGAGTACCACCTGCTCATCATTCTCCGGCAGCTTGTCGCGAACTTCGATGCCTATGACCAGATTCACGGCTTTCGAACGCGCCGTTCAGGCAGCAACGCGTTCATCGAGCTGTTCCTGGAATTTAACGGGGAGACAAAAATGCATGCCGTCTACGGCCTGCTGGAGCGCATGGAGCAGGAGCTGAAAAAGCACATCCCGAACGCGCAGGTAATGATCGTCCCCGCCCGGTCCGGGCACAAGGCATGACTGTGATCACCATTGCCACGTACCGGAACCTGATGTCGGCGGAAGCGGCTAAAACGCGCCTGGAGTGTTCTGCCTTGTCCTGGGCCGGCCCGCCGGCGATGGAAGGCCGGCGCATGCGTTTTCAGGGCAGCTT
>JAAZAB010000178.1 GCA_012514555.1 Lentisphaerota bacterium | reverse complement strand
TTGCCGGCAAAGCCCGCGTTCATGAGCTTGTCCACAGACGACTGCCCCGCGAAGTACTGCACGTTCACGTTGTAAGCCAGCGTGCTTGTGAGATCGCCGTTGCCGTTCCCGATACGGAAGGACTTTGCGGCAGTGCTCTGGCCCATAAGAACTTCGTTGGTGATACCGCGCGCGTCGCACACCAGGGACGCGATTGGCGTGACGAACAACTCGACCGGCAGGGATCGCGAGTTCAGTACGTTTCCGCTGGTATCAGTGGCGTCTATGGTTATCGTTGCAGGGAATGGGCCGCCAGCCGGCATCGTGGCCGTGCTGAAGCGCACGTTCACTCGCTTGTGCAGGCTGCCCGCGTTGCCCGTGGGGTTTTCGATCACCAGCCACGAGGCGTTATCCGAGATCGAATAAAGCAGGGTGCCGCCGCCGCCGTTCCAGACTTCAAAGGTCATGTTCGAGGCGTCGTTCCCCTGCAACGCCCGCTGGGTCAGGACCGGAGGACTGAACTCGATGCCGGCCGGCGACTCCACGGTCACCATTACATCCACTTCCTGCGGCGAACCCAGCGCCGCCTCGCCGTACACGGAGTCCACGGCCGTGATGCGGATGGTGCCCCGGTGATTGCCAACGCCAAGCGAGCTCCCTATCCTGACCTGGATCGGATCGTGCTCGGACATGCTGGAGCCTATGCCCGGTATCACTGTCAGCCACTTTTGATCGCTGATCATCGCATAGGTGATCCCGCCGCCGCCGCTATTCTTGAACACTTCGAAGTAATTCGTCCCGCTGCTTCCGATGGTCAGCACGTTGGTGAGCACCGCGGGCGTGCGGCCCAGCTCCGGCTTCTGGAGCACGGTCAGGCTGACGTTCATCAGCGATTGCGCTCCGCCCCCGTCTGGCGAGCGTATCGTGTTTATTCCTTCGTATGTCTGCCCGGCCTCAAGCAGGGCGCTTTCAAAAACAATCTTGTGCTCGTTCACCTGGTCCGGCCCGAAGCTGACCGCGTTGGTTTGCCCGTTCTTGTCAAACACGCGCATCCAGGGCACGTTGGCCGAAATATTGTAGTTCATTTCGCCCGCGCCGCCGTTCCAGACATTGAAGAACATCGGGTCCGCGTCATGCCCCACAAGCCCCTGCACAACCAGGTTCGTAATGCTTTTCTTTATCTCCATCACCTGCATCTTCACGTCAACGGACTTCACAAGCGAAAATCCGTTCTGGGTCCCGGCCACCAAAACCCTGCTGGTGTGCACGCCGGGCATCAGGGAATAAGTGAATGCAAAGATGTTGGTGACCACGTTCGTGTCGCCGATCGTTTCCCCGGTTCCCGGCGACACCGTCAGCCAGCCGGATCCGGACACCACCGTGGTCGTGTATTGCAGCAGGAAAAAAGTGTTCTCCGTCCAGACGCCGAAGGAGTTGTTCTCAGCCGCCCTTCCGCGGTGAACCTTCTGCACAACCGCGGTGGAAGACACCATCAGGTTGGGCGCTATTTCTGACGGCTGATGGTACTCGACCTTGACGTTGTCCAGGTAAGTCGTGGAGCAGCCGTTGTACCAAGAAAACTCCTGCAGCGCATTCTGGTTGGTGTTGAGGAACCTGAGGCCGTCGGCCAACTGCTCGGTGTTCGCAAACAGCGACCACGTGCGGTTGGTGTAGTCGTGGAAAACGTCAACCCTCAAAAACTCTCCGTCCCCCACCACCGGCTCGGCCGGATCGCCTACCGCCGTATTGGAGAGAATGACCCAGTTTGGCTCATAGGCGCCCATTCCGTCCGGGACAACGAAATAGCCGTTGCTGTTCACAAAGAAAAACGACGCCTGGTTGGTGTCCACGTCAGGGTAGAACTCACCGTCATAGAGCTGCGCGGTGACATAGAACTGCAGCCACACGTTCGATCTCGCCTCGCCGGTGATCTTGTTCTGCAGGGTAGAGTCGAATGGAATGAGTGCCGATTTGTTCCCCCTGTAGCTGACCGCGTCCTGAACCACAATCTGGTCTGAAGAACTGTACCATCCGTTCGTTTCAACCGTGACCCAGTCGTTGGTCGAAAACACCCCGTTCAGCAACGGGGTCCCATTCGTGTAAAACTCGAAGCCGTCCGTCCAGGCATTGGTCGCAGGAACAACATTCGTTTGCCCAAACCCTGTCAAAGCCGCAAGGGAAAATGACAGCAACCAGGCAAAAAAACGCGTTTGAGCCGTGTTCATGCTTGGAACCTCGATGAATTGCATAAAAACCTGTAAATCATGCCGCCCTCGCCGGCAGGAACATCGCCATGGCTTGAATGGTCTTTTTCCAGCTCTATTAATAGCACCAAATCACTCTTTCCGTCAAGACAGAAACGTTTTTTTTCAAATTGACTTTTCCCCGTGAGCTGCGTATACGTTTTGGCTAGATCACGCAATTTTTCGGGAGGAGCTACCGTGGCAAAAAGAGTCTTCCTGTTCCTGGCGGTCAACGTCCTGGTGGTGGCGACATTGTCAATTATCGTCAGCCTCCTCGGTCTCACCGGATACCTGAAAGCTTACGGCATAGATTATTCTTCCCTGGCCGCGCTATGCCTTGTATGGGGCATGGGCGGATCTTTCATCTCTCTGCTCCTGTCAAAAGTTTTCGCCAAAATGGCGATGGGAGTCAAGACAATAGATTCCCGCGCCCCCGGCCGGCTGTCGGAGGTCTACGGCACTGTCCGCAAGCTGGCCGCGCAAAGCGGGCTGCCGATGCCGGAGGTTGGTGTCTACGAATCGCCCGAGATGAACGCCTTTGCCACGGGCCCAACGAAGAAATCCTCCCTGGTCGCCGTCTCCTCCGGGCTGCTCGAGCGCATGAGCCGCGACGAGGTTGAAGGGGTTCTGGCGCACGAGATGAGCCATATCGCCAACGGCGACATGGTGACCATGACCCTCCTTGCGGGGGTTGTCAATGCGTTCTCGATGTTCCTGTCGCGGATCATAAGTTTCTTCGCCAGCAAGCTGGTCGCCGAGAGGGCCGAAGCCGCCGTCCGGATAATACTCACGCTGGTGCTGGATATCGTCTTCAGCATACTGGGGTCAATCGTTGTTGCGGCTTTTTCGCGCGCGCGGGAATTCAGGGCCGATGCCGGTGCGGCGCGGCTTTCGGGGCGCGAAAAAATGATCGCCGCCCTTGAAAGCCTGCAGAGACAATACCAGCCGCTGGACAAGCGCGGCCCATCCCTGGCGACATTCAAGATATCAGGAAAGGGCCGCATGAGCCTGTTCGCAACGCATCCTTCTCTGGAAGCGCGCATCGAGGCGCTGAAGCGGCTTTGATACATGGCCGGCCGGACCCGTGCGGCAGGCGGCCGCAAACGGCCCAGGGAAGCCGCCTTTTTCCACGGCCGCTGTGACCGTTGACTCGCGCCGCCACGGGCGTTACGCTTCAGCGAGTTTGAAATTAAGCTGATTGGCAATTCAACGCGAGGAGAACGACACATGAGAATCAAGCCGCGGGCAATCGGACTGGTTGTGTGCGCAGTGGCGGGATTCGGGTTGCTGGCGGGCGCGGCGGAGCCGCTTAAACCAATGGTCTTGCCTGCGCCTCAGAAGGACAGGGGCTGGCCGCTGATGCAGGCGCTCAGCGAAAGGCAGTCGCGCCGCGACATCAGCCCGGATAAGAAGCTTTCGCCCCAGGAGCTGTCCAACCTCC
>JAAZAB010000177.1 GCA_012514555.1 Lentisphaerota bacterium | reverse complement strand
CGCTGCGGACGGTGACATAGGCGGTGGTGACGGCCACGCGGCTCGTCAGGACCGAGCCGGCCGGCCAGTTCGTGACCCCGCCTTCGTCGTAGGTCGCCGCCCGCACCCAGACCACGTCGCCGGACGAGCAGGCGCTGATGGCGTCCTGGATGGTCGCGGCCGCGTCCGTCCAGGTGGTGAAAGGCGGATTTGCTCCGGCGTTGCCCTTGACGACGTAGCGGTTGGTCTGGGCCAGGCCGGCCGGGGCGAGCGCGAGCGCCAGCCCGGCCGCTGCGGCGGCAGCCCAAGCCGTGTTTTTTGTCAATCCATCCCTCATGGCTTTCCCCTTCGTTGAGATCCGCCATTCCTGCAAACAGCGGTCAATCATGCCCATGGCGTGCTTTTTCTATGTCGTTTATTCTGCCGTGAAGCGGGATATTTGGACATGGCGGGCGTTCTCAAAGATTTGTACGCCATTCTCTCCGGCATCCCGTGGCCGCGCTCGCCCGGCTGCGGCTTGGCAGCTTTTGTTTTCCGCTCCAAGCGAAGACCAATCGGGGCGACCGGCGCTCGATTGAACCGGACCCCGACGCCTCGCGCCCCTCGTGACCGTCTTCGGCGGACCCACGCTTCCGTTTGCGGCCGCCGCCGGGCGCCTGGTGCGCCTTTGCGCCTGAATCCGCCACCCGGCGAGCGGGCTTCCATCGAGCGGGTGGTTAACCCTTCTTCCGCACACCCTTCATGGTGTCCGCAAGCCTCGCTAGAAACCCGGGGAGATTCAACGATGCGCAGGTTCCGGCCTCCATGGGGGTCAGCGTCCGAGATACGAGGATGCGCCTCTTCGCGCCAATCAGATCGGCTGTTTTGTTCAGGCGCGCCAGGTCGTCCGCCTTGGGATCCGCCGTCAGCTTGATTTCGCAGGCCCAGCGTTCCGTGCCGAAATCGAGCAGCAGGTCAATCTCGTGCTGGTCGGAGGTTCGCAAATGGTACGGCGCGCAGTCCGCGCCCGAAGCGCTGAGCCGCGAAAGCGCCTGCTGGATCACGAACCCCTCCCAGCTTGAGCCGACCCAGGGCTGCGACAACAGGGCATCCATCGTCGAAATCCCGGACAGGGCGTGCAGCAACCCGCTATCCCGCCAATAGACCTTGGGGCTCTTCACGAGCCGCTTTCTGACATTGGCATGAAAGGGCTGCAGACGCCGCAAGAGAAATGCGCCTTCCAGATAGTCCATGTAGCTGTTCACGGTCTGGTAGTTCAGTCCCAGGCTCTGGCCGATGGCGCTGGCGTTCCAGGGCGTGCCGTGGGCGACGGCCAGCATCTTGAACAGCCGTTCGGTCATCTGCGGCTTGGACGGAAGGCCCCAAGCCGGGAGGTCGCGCTGCGCCAGCAAGGCGAGATAGTTGCGCTGCCATCCGGGCATGGCCTCCGATCCCAGAATGCCGCCGTCGGGGAATCCGCCGCGGAGCCACAGGGCGTCGAGCGCTTCCGCTCCGACTTCATCGAGAAAGAAGGGCGCCAGCTCGACGAGGCCAAGCCGGCCGGCCAGGGATTCCGAAACCTCGCGCATCAAGGATGGAGAGACGGAGCCCAGAATTAGAAAGCGGCCCGCGCACCGACGCCGTCGGTCAATGGCGGAGCGCATTTTTTTGAAGACCGGCGGATGCGACTGCGCCTCGTCCAGGACAACCAGATCGCTTCCCTCAATCAACCGATCCCATGACAGGTCGAGCTTGAGGACATCCGCTTCATCCTCCAAATCGAAATAATGACCGCCCAGCGACTGCGCCAGGGTGGTTTTTCCGCACTGGCGCGGCCCGACCAACGCGACGGCTGGATAGCGCTGAAGGTCCTGTTGCAGCCGCGGACCCATGGCTCTAGTCTTCATGGTTTGCAATATACAATATCGTTTGCGTTTTGCAAGCATATTCTTCTTGAGACCAAGGCGCGCAGGGGAGCAGGGATACTCAGAATCTTGCGGGATTGACCAGCTGAGGCGCGGCGACACTTGAAAATCGGGCGAGATAGACTAGCGCGGATTATTCATGAAGCGCCGTCGCGAGAGG
>JAAZAB010000017.1 GCA_012514555.1 Lentisphaerota bacterium | reverse complement strand
TCGGCCATGGGCCGCGTGCAGCTCAAGCATTATGACCGGCGCATCGCCGACATACAGGCCGGCATGAACCGCTTCTGGGACCTGCTCGAAGGCCTGCCCGGGATACGGGCGCACAGGCCGCCGAAGGGGTCCGGCAGCACGATGGGCGGGTGGTACGCCGCGCGCGGGCTCTACCGGGGCGGGGAGCTGGGCGGCCTGTCGGTGGAAAAGTTCTGCGAGGCTGTCAGGGCCGAGGGCGTAAGTGACTGCTATCCCGGAGCGAACGGGGCGCTGCACCTGAACCCGCTTTTTCACGAGGCGGACCTGTTCAACATGGGCAGGCCCACGATGATATCTTTCGGGCAGCGCGACGTGCGCCAGGGCCCGGGCACGCTGCCGGTGTCGGAGAGCATCGGGGATATAGCCTTCGGGATTCCTTGGTTCAAGCACGACCGTCCGGATGTGATAGGACAATTCGCCGCTGCGTTCCGAAAGGTAGTGGAGCGCGCAGCCGATCTGAAAATCTGATCCGCGCGGCTCTCACCGGCGCATCACAGCCCGGGCAGGACCGCCGTGTATGACAGCATGAGCCCAAGGTCCGCGGGGTAGGGTTTCTGCCGCGGATCGTAGGACGGGCTCGTTTCGATGCGGGCCCAGCCCCCGCGCGCGAGGGCTGGATAGAGAGCGGGCGCCGCCAGCCAGCGCCAGGTCCCGGCCGGCGGACGCCATTTCGCGATCACCTCGTCATCCGTGGAACAAAGGCTCACATCGGGCCCGTTCCCGGCGCGGGAAGGGGCCTGGGCAAAGAGCAGCACGAAGGCGTCACGGGCCCCGGTTGAGGGCAGAAAAACTTCCGAATTGGCGCGTGTCCAGCGCGGGGTCATTTCGGGCATGGGTTCCCGGACCAGCGCGCCGGCCGGGAAAAGAGGCGCGGCGTGGGCCGCGCCGGAATCGGTGAGGAAAATCGCGTCGAGCAAAAGCATGCCGGATTTGGATTCCAGGGCCAGGCTCGAAAATAGGGGAAGAGCGGATCCTGCCATTTGCAGCGCGTAAAACCCGTCCTCCAGGCGGCGCCAGCTCCGGCGGCAGTCCCGGAAGGCCGGCGGAGAATTGACCTCGATCGGCGATGGATCTTTTTCGGCGCTCCTGCACATTATGAAAATCTGCCGGACCGGTTCTCCGGCCGGCAGGGCGGGCGCCGGCAGGAGCGTCGTTTTGTTGGGGCTCAGCCGCAGGCCCGTTATCATTGGCGTGCGCGACGGGCGCGGCGCGAAGTGGCGCAAGCCCATGTTTCCCTCGCCCAGCTTGTATGTCCATGGCGGCGTTGCGGCAGGTGGCGCGTTTTGCGCGCAACCGGCGAAAGTGCGATACAGGGTGAGCGTGATACTGCGCGTTTCCGCCTTTTTCGGAAGCCCGAGGCGCGCCGGCTGCAACTTCTGATAGTGCCATGAACGCCGGGCTATCTCCTGAAACTTCAGCCGGTCGCTGGCCGGCGCCTGGTAAGGCGTGATGAAGAAGGCGGGGCGTTCGGGATGGTTCAGCGCCATGGTTTCCCACGCTTCTTCGGCCGGCTCATAGTTGTCCTTGCGCTGCGGGTCAAGGCCGAGCGTTGGAATGCCGAAAAAATGTTCGAACGGGGCCGAAAGGCGCGAGTATTCGCAGAGCAGGATGCCGCGCTCATCCAGTACCTGGCCGGCAAAGGGCTCGAGAAAGTCTATCAGGCCCTTGTACTCCGTGACGGACGCCAGGTGGGTTCTCCGGTTCAGGCCGGCGGCGATCATGGCGAGCGCGAGGATCGCCGCCAGCGCCGGCTTGCCCCGGAAAG
The DNA here is from genome assembly GCA_012514555.1 of Lentisphaerota bacterium. Classification (GTDB taxonomy): domain Bacteria; phylum Verrucomicrobiota; class Kiritimatiellia; order JAAZAB01; family JAAZAB01; genus JAAZAB01. The sequence goes on along the minus strand of JAAZAB010000017.1, from coordinate 113 downwards.
GCCTGCCGGCGCGGCACAGCAGCAGCGGGAACATGGCGAGCGAAAGGGCGAGCATTGGGACGAAGGCTATCATCAGGTACCGGGTGGTCATGAAATCGAACAGTTTCCCGGCC
>JAAZAB010000176.1 GCA_012514555.1 Lentisphaerota bacterium | reverse complement strand
TGCGCGAGCGGATTTTGTTTCACATCAAGTACACCCGCTGCAAGACCTGGCAGATAGCGACCGACTTCGACAAGTTCGACAGCATCGCGCACGCGGTGCGCGACTTCGCGGTTGACCGGATGGTTGCCACCCAGAAAGCCTACCTCGAGACCGACATCAAGCGCGTGTATTATCTCTCGATGGAGTTTCTGATCGGCCGATCCCTCATGAACAACATGATCTCGCTCGGGATATGCGATGCCGCCACAAAAGCGGCCGCGGACCTGGACATTGACATTCGGCGCCTGTGCAGCATGGAAGAGGACGCAGGGCTGGGCAACGGCGGCCTTGGCCGCCTGGCCGCCTGCTACCTCGACTCGATGGCGACGCTGGGGCTTCCGGCCTACGGCTACGGCCTGCGCTACATGCACGGCATGTTCCGCCAGGAAATCGAGAACGGCTGGCAGCAGGAGCGCGCCGACGACTGGCTCAAGTTCGGGTCGCCGTGGGAAATGGTCAGGCCGGAATACAGGGTGCCCGTCCTCCTATTCGGCCGCGTCGAGAAAGCCCGCAAGCCGAACGGCGTTGAAAAGCAGATCTGGCTGGACTGGCAGATGATCGAAGGCCTTCCGTTCGACGTTCCCGTCATCGGCTACGGCTGCAACTCCGTGAACATTCTCCGCCTCTGGTGCTCCCGGGCGTCCGAGGGCTTCCGCCTGGATGTTTTCAACCAGGGCGACTACATCAAGGCCGTGGAGGAGAAAAACTGGGCCGAGCGCATCACGGCGGTGCTATACCCGTCGGACAGCAACATTGCGGGCCGGGAGCTGCGGCTGATCCAGGAATATTTTCTTGTCGCCTGCTCGGTACACGACATAACGAGGCGCTACCAGAAAAACCATTCGAGCTGGGGTCTTTTCGCTGAAAAGAACGCGATCCAGCTCAACGACACCCATCCCGCGCTTGCCGTGGCGGAGTTGATGCGCTTCTTCCTGGATGAAATCGAAATGCCCTGGGAAAAGGCATGGGAAATAACCTCCCGCGCCATCGGCTACACCAATCACACTCTCATGCCCGAGGCGCTCGAGAAATGGCCAGTGCCCCTGATGGAGCGCGTGCTTCCGCGCCACCTCCAGATAATATACGAGATAAACTCGCGCCTGCTGCAGCAGGTTTCGATCCGCTTTCCCGGCGACGAGGCGCGGCTCCGGAACCTTTCCCTGGTTGAAGAGTCCAATCCAAAGCAGGTGCGCATGGCGAACCTGGCGATCGCGGGCAGCCACTCGGTGAACGGCGTTTCCAAGCTTCACAGCGAGCTGCTGCGCCGGCGGCTTGTCCCCGATTTCGACGCGCTCTGGCCCGACAAGTTCAACAACAAGACCAACGGCATCTCGCAGCGCCGCTGGCTCCTGGTGTGCAACCGGGATTTGTCGGAGCTTATCACCCGCCGGATCGGCTCCGGCTGGGTCACCGACCTTGACGAGCTCAGGCGCCTGGAGCCGCTTGCGGGCGACGAAGCTTTCCAGCATGAGTTCAGGGCGGTCAAGCAGGCGAACAAGGCCCGGCTCGCGGAATACGTCAAGAGCAAGCTGGATGCGCTCATAGACCCGAACTCGCTTTTCGACGTCCAGGTCAAGCGCCTGCACGAGTACAAGCGCCAGCTTCTGAACGTCATGCACATCATTCTTCTCTACCACAGGCTCAAGGACAACCCGTCGCTTGAGATTCAGCCGCGCACATTCCTTTTCGGCGCCAAGGCCGCGCCCGGCTACGCCCGGGCCAAGCGCATCATAAAGCTCATCAACGCAGTCGCGCGCACCATCAACCACGACCGCGCGGTCCGGGACAGGCTCAAAGTGCTC
>JAAZAB010000175.1 GCA_012514555.1 Lentisphaerota bacterium | reverse complement strand
TGTTCGGACTTGTGCCTTGGACTTGAGTGTTGGGTATTGGATATTCGACTGAATTTCACGACGCCGTGGACGGTCCCCGTCCTTGCGAGCCGGGCCAATGGCTTTCTTGACGCAGCCATGGGGCTGGATTCCTGGCGCTCAAGCGTCAAACAGGTTCCCGCGGTTGAGGAGCATTTGCGGGTCGAACACGCGCTTGACGGCGCGCATCGCATCAATCCCGGAAACGCCGTACATGATTTTCAGGAGCTCCTTTTTCAGCTTGCCTATCCCGTGTTCGGCCGAAACCGTGCCGCCAAGCTCAACCGCCTTTCGGGCCAGGTCCATGTACAAGGCTTTGCCGCGGCTGTATTCGTCCGGCGTGCGGGGCAGGATGTTGGCGTGCAGGTGATTGTCGCCGAGGTGCCCGAACAGGACGTATTCCAGCCCGGCGTTATCAAGCGTATCCCGGTATGCCCGGATCAGGTCTTCCACCGCGCCGTCGGGAACGGCGAAATCCGTGCCGAGCTTCGTCAATCCCGGGTGGGCTTGCGCCCTTTCGCCTATGATCTGGTTCACCGCTTCCGGAAGGGCGTGCCGGAATGCCTTCAGAATCTCGGTTTCGCGGCCAGTTGTGGCGGTCCATGCTTCGTCCGGAGAACTGCCGGAGGCCTGGAGCATTTCCATCAGGGCTTCGGCCCTGTCTTCAAGTTGCGCCTCGCTCGTTCCGGTTTCAACATAGACGGCCGCGCGCGCGGAGGCCGGGAAAGCCGGGATATGGCTCGCGCCGCCCTGGCGCGCCTTTTGAGCCCGGAGCAGATCGAGCGAGCGGCCGTCGAAATACTCGATCGCCAGCAGGCGGCCGAGGGGATTGGCTTCCGGGCCCGCATGATTTTTGCGGGCGTTCCGGACGAATTCCAGCGCGTCGTCTTCGCCGGGGAAGAATCCGATCGCGCCGAGAATCGTTTCCGGGGCCGGCTCGAGCGAAAGCTCGATTTCCGAAAAAGCCGCCAGCGTGCCCTCGGAGCCGATGAAGAGATCGAGCAAGTCCATGCCCGGCCGGGCAAAATAGCCCGCTGCGTTCTTGACCGCGGGCTGGCGGTAGGAAGGGATGCGGCCGGAGCGTTCGGCGCCGCCGGGCAGCCGGAGCAAGAATGCGCCGTCTTCGCCTGCCCGGGCCTGGCCCCGGCGCAAATCCAGAACCGCGCCGCCGATCAGCGCCAGCCGCAGGCGATTGACGTACGCGCGGACGGGACCGTATCCGAAGGAGCGCGCGCCCGATGCGTTGCACGCAACCATGCCGCCCAGCGACGCGGATTGCTCGGTCGGGTCCGGCGGCAGAAAGAAGGCCCGCGCCGCCCGGAAGCGCTCGAGCGTTTTGCGCGCCGCTTCGGGCCACTGCTCCGAGCCTTCGAAGTTGCGGCGCGCCAGTGAGCGCGCCAGGGCTTCGAGGGTTAGCCCGGGCTGGCAGACGATCCGGAAACTTCCCGTGTCGGAATCCTCGGCCATGGCGAGCACACGGTTCATCCGCTCAAAGCCGAGCAGCCAGCCGGATGCCGGCACCGCTCCTCCCGTGATGCCCGTGCGCGCGCCGGACAGCGTGACCGGCGCGCCGGCTTCCGACGCGGCCTTCAGAAGGGCGGCCAGCGCCGCTTCCGACTCCGGGAACGCCAGGCGTTCGGCCCGGCCCCGGAACCGGGATTCGTCGGCGAGATAGGCCGAGTGCCGCTCGGCGATCTCCGCGCTTTCGATGAAAGGCGGAGCGCTCGACGCGGTCGCGGCTTTGGCGATCAGGCAGTTATTCATGGCGCGGTTGCGTACTCCATTTGAACATGCGCGCCAAATATAAGGTTTCATGCCGGGTTTGCCAGTTGAAAATGGGGGGAACAAAAAGTCCGGCGGCAACAAAACCTTGCCTAAACGCGGGCCGCGTGATAAGCAGTCGCAAAAAAAAACACGCGGGAGGGATAACATGAAAACCGGCACAGGAATGGATTTCGCGTCTTTATTGATCCTCGCCCTGGCATCGTCCGGCGCCGGCGCCGGCGAGCGGCCAGTGGAAGCCGAGCTCCGGGAGAATGTCACAAACGCATTTGCCAATCCTGAGCAGGCATCAAGCCTGCCCCGGGTTCTCATCATAGGGGATTCCATATCGATCGGCTACACCGAGCCGGTGTGCGACAACCTGAAAGGCGAGGCCGAGGTGTTTCGTCCTTCCGTGAACTGCCAGCATACGGGATACGGCCTTTCGCAGATAAAGGGATGGCTGGGCACGGGCAGGTGGAATGTCATCCACTTCAATTTCGGCATATGGGACACGCACATGCTCGACGCAGCCGGCAACCTGCTCAGCGGCAGCAAGGAGGGGGATACGTCGCCGGCCGCGGGCGGGATCAGGATACGGCACACGCCGGAGCAGTACAGGGAGAATTTGAACAAGCTCCTCGACATACTGGAGGGCACAGGCGCCAAGCTCATCTGGGCGAGTTCCACGCCCATCATGTACCGGACAGGCAGGCGTTTCGAGGACATTCCAGAGCTCAATCGCGTCGCGGAGGGCGTAATGAAAGCCCGCGGCGTGGCCGTCAACGATTTGTACGCGTTCGTACTGCTGCGCGTGAAGGAATGGCAGGCCCCGGACCAGTGCCACTTCAACGCGGAGGGGAACGCGCAGCTCGGCAAACGGGTTG
>JAAZAB010000174.1 GCA_012514555.1 Lentisphaerota bacterium | reverse complement strand
CTTGACGCGGTGCAGGACGTGGACAGGCAGTTCCGGCGCGGCGTCATCACCGACGGCGAGCGTTACAACAAGACCGTTGACATATGGACGCACGCGACGGACGAGACCTCAAACACGATGTTCGAAGCCATGCGCAGGAACCGCGGGTCCGGCAAGCCGAACCCGCTCTTCATGATGGTGGACTCCGGCGCCCGCGGAAGCCGGAAGCAGATACAGCAGCTGGCGGGCATGCGCGGCCTGATGGCCAAGCCCTCGGGCGAGATCATCGAGCAGCCGATCATATCCAACTTCCGCGGGGGCCTGAGCGTTCTGGAGTACTTTGTCAGCACCCACGGCGCGCGCAAGGGCCTCGCGGACACGGCGCTGAAGACGGCCGACGCGGGCTACCTCACCCGCAAGCTTGTGGACGTGGCCCAGGACGTGATCATCACGGAGCAGGACTGCAACACGCTCAACGGCATAGAGATTTCCGCCATAGGCAACGGCGCGAAGGAGCTTGTGCCCATGAGCCTGCGCCTGGTGGGCCGGACCGCCATTGAGGACGTGGTCGACCCCGTCACCCGGGAGGTTCTTGCGGCTTCCGGCCAGGACATTTCGGAGCCGGTCGCCGAGCGGATAGAGAAGTGCGGAATCGAGAGGGTGAAGATAAGGAGCGTTCTGACCTGCGAATCGCGGCGCGGCGTTTGCGCGAAGTGCTACGGCCGCGACATGACCAACGGCCGGCCCGTGGACCTCGGGACCGCCGTGGGAATCATTGCGGCGCAGTCGATCGGCGAGCCGGGCACCCAGCTGACCATGCGCACTTTCCACATCGGCGGCACGGCCAGTTCGACCTTCCAGCAGCCCATGGTCATTGCGAAGAACAGCGGCACGGTGCGCTTCAACGACGACCTGCGCTCGGTGAAGGACATGCAGGGGCACAGCATCGCCCTCAACAAGAACGGATCGCTCTCGGTCGTTGACAAGGACGGGCGCGAGCTCGAAAAGCACACGCTGGTTCTCGGCGCGGTCATTTCCGTTGATGACGGCGCGGCGGTCAAGAAGGGCCAGGTGTTCATCAAGTGGGACCCTTACAGCGTGCCCATCATCGCCGAGCAGGAGGGCGTGATCGAGTTCCGGGATTTCAAGGAGGACGTCTCCATGAAAGTCCAGGTGGACGCGGCGTCGGGGCGAAAGGGCATCGTCATCCTGGAACACAGCGACGAGGAAGCGCACCCCCAGATCGCCATCAAGGACTCGAAGACCGGGCGCGCCCTGGCCAACTACAGCATCCCGTCCGGCGCGCACGTGGTGGTGGAGGACGGCAGTCCCATACAGCCCGGCCAGATGCTGGCGAAGACGCCGCGAAAGGTGTCGCGCACGAAGGACATCACGGGCGGGCTCCCCCGCGTGGCGGAGCTTTTCGAGGCGCGCAGGCCGAAGGATGCCGCCGAGATTTCCAAGATTGCCGGCATCGTCGAGTTCGGCGGCATACAGCGCGGGCGCCGGCTGCTGATCGTCAAGGACGTGGCCACGGGCGAACACGAGGAGACCTGGATACCCATAGGCAAGCACATCATAGTCTTCAACAACGACTATGTCGAGAAGGGCGAGCCGCTGACCGAGGGGCCGGTGGTGCCGCAGGAAATCCTGGATGTCTGCGGGCCGCAGGCGCTGCAGGAATATCTCGTGAACGAGATCCAGGAAGTCTACCGGCTCCAGGGCGTGGAGATCAACGACAAGCACATAGAGATCATCGTGCGCCAGATGCTCCGGAAGGTACGCATCACGGATTCCGGCGACACGGAGTTCCTCTGGGGCGAGCTGGCCGACAGGAACGTTTTTCACGAGGCGAACCGCAAGGCGATGGGCGAGGGCAAGCGGCCCGCCGAGGCGATGCCCGCGCTGCTGGGCATCACGAAGGCCTCGATCGAGACGGAGAGCTTTATCTCAGCCGCCTCGTTCCAGGAAACGACGCGCGTGCTCACCGAGGCCGCCACGCTTGGAAAGACGGACCCCCTGCGCGGCTTCAAGGAGAACGTCATCATGGGGCACCTGATTCCCGCGGGCGTTGGGTTCCCCAGCAACAGGGCGATCAGGCTTGTGCCGCTTGCGCAGCCGGTCGAGGAAGGGCATGCGGAGGAGGCCAAACAGGACGGGGCCAACCGCCTGTTAAATCTGTTGAAATAAACTTGTCAAGAAGGCGGATGCTGGTATCATTCTCGCCTTTCCGAAATATCAGGAAGGACAATTGAATCATGCCGACGATTAATCAACTGGCGCGGCTGGGCCGCAAAAAACTTGCGAACAGGAGCAAGTCTCCTGCGCTCGGAGGCTGCCCGCAGCGCCGCGGCGTGTGCGTTGCGGTGCGGGTGATGACGCCCAAGAAGCCGAACTCGGCGCTGCGCAAGGTGGCGCGCGTCCGGCTCACGAACGGCGAGGAAGTCTCGGCCTACATTCCGGGCGTCGGCCACAACCTGCAGGAGCACAGCCTGGTGCTCGTGCGCGGCGGCCGCGTGAAGGATTTGCCGGGTGTGCGCTACCATGTTATTCGCGGCACCCTGGACAGCGGCGGCGTGGATGGCCGCCGCCGGGGCCGGTCAAAGTATGGCGCAAAGAAACCGAAGGCTGCTAAGCAAGCTTGATGGCGGTGAACGATGGCTAGAAGACACAGTGCGGAACGGCGGGAGATCGCTCCCGACCTGATTTACAACAACCAGCTGGTGGCGCATCTCATTCATTACGTGATGCGCGGCGGAAAGAAGGCGACGGCCGAGAAGATAATCTACGGCACGCTCGAACAGATCAAGGCGCAGACGAACGAGGATCCCCTCGAGGTCATGATCCGCGCGATAGACAACATCAAGCCGAAAGTTGAAGTCAAGTCGAGGCGCGTCGGCGGCGCAACCTACCAGGTGCCCGTGGAGGTAAGCCAGGAGCGCCAGGTCGCGCTGGCGCTGAGGTGGCTGATAACCTACTCTCGCGCCCGCAAGGGGCAGCCGATGGTGCGCGCGCTCTCCGGCGAGCTGATGGACGCCTACAAGAACCAGGGAAACGCCATAAAGAAGCGCGACGATACTCACAAAATGGCCCAGGCCAACAAGGCCTTTGCCCATTACAAGTGGTGAAGGCGAAAGGCCCGCTGCCGACATGGTTGAAGCTTTGAAACAGAGTTCACAGAATGCCGCCGGGCATTCAGGCCCGGTCATTGAGTGCGCCGGAAGGCGCCGGCCCCTTGCGCGCGTGCGCAACATGGGGATAATGGCGCACATCGACGCGGGCAAGACCACCCTGTCAGAGCGCATACTTTTCTATTGCGGCCGGGTCCATCGCATGGGCGAGGTGCACGACGGGAACGCGGCGATGGATTTCATGGTCCAGGAGCAGGAGCGCGGGATCACGATATCGAGCGCCGCGACCGTCTGCGACTGGAAAGGCTGCCAGATCAACCTGGTTGACACTCCGGGCCACGTGGATTTCACCGCCGAGGTTGAGCGCTCCATGCGCGTCCTGGACGGGTGCGTGGTCGTCTTCTGCGCGGTCGGCGGCGTGCAGCCCCAGTCGGAGACCGTGTGGCGGCAGGCCGACCGCTACGGTGTTCCGCGCCTGGCCTTTGTCAACAAGATGGACCGTGTGGGGGCGGACTTCGACAGGGTGGTTTCCGAAATCCGGGAGCGCCTTCACGCCGAGCCCGTGCGGGTTCAGCTGCCCGTCGGCGGGGAAGACCTGTTCGAGGGCGTGATCGACCTTGTGGAGATGAAGGCGCTGCTGTTCGAGGAATCCACGCTTGGGGCGCGGGTCCAGGAGCGCCCGATCCCGGCCGGCCTGGCCGCCGCGGCCGAAAAGGCCCGGGCCGAAATGGTGGAGCGGGTAGCCGAAAAGGATGAAGAGGTGCTGGCCGCATACCTCGAAAACCCCGACGTGCCGGCGGATGTTTTCAAGGCCGGCCTCAGGCGCGCCACCATGGCGAGGGCCCTGGTCCCGGTTTTTGCCGGCGCCGCACTCAGGAACAAGGGCGTGCAGCCCCTGCTGGACGGCGTCGCGGACTATCTTCCCAGCCCGCTCGACGTGCCCGGGATTTCCGGCTTCCACCCCAGGACGGCGGCGGTCGAGAAGAGGCGGGCCGGCGACACCGAGCCGGCGGCCGCCCTTGCCTTCAAGGTGGTCAACGATTCTTACCTTGGCAAGCTGGTGTTCGCGCGCGTTTATTCCGGCGTGATCAAGAAGGGCCAGGCGATCTACAATCCGAGGACGGGCAAGCGCGAGCGGGTGGGGCGGGTTCTGGAAATTCACGCGGATGCGCGCCGGGACGTTGAGCAGCTCTGTTCCGGGGAGATAGGCGCCATAGTCGGGCTGCGCGGTGCGACCACCGGCGACACGCTCTGCGCCGAGCACAAGCCGGTGGTCCTGGAACGGATCCGCTTCCCGGAACCGGTGGTGTCCATGGCGATCGAGCCCAGGGCGCAGTCCGACAGGGATCACCTTGCGGAGGCGCTCTCGGCACTGGGCGACGAGGACCCCACGTTCAGGGTTGGTGCCGATCCCGAGACAGGGCAGACCCTGATCCGCGGAATGGGCGAGCTGCACCTGGAAATCATCCGCGACCGCCTGCTCCGGGAATACAAGGTGCAGGCCAACACGGGGGCCCCAATGGTGGCGTACCGGGAGACGGTGCGCGCGTCGGCCTCGGCGGAATACGAATTCGACAGGGAACTCGGGGGCAAGCGCCATTTTGCCAGGCTTACGGTCGAGGTGGCGCCCGCCGCGGCCGGGGACGACGGCAACTCCGTGGAGCTCCGCGCCCCGCCGGACAGGATACCGAAGGAGTTCCGCGGTGCGGTCGAGGCGGGTATCGGCGACGGCCTTGCAACCGGCGTGCTCGGGAACTACGCGATGATACGCATGCGGGTGCGGGTGATTGACGGCGCCTGTGACGAGGACAATTCCACGGAAATGGCGTTCCGCTCGGCTGCGGTGATGGCTTTCCGAGAAGCCGTGCGGAAGGCGCAGCCAGCGCTGCTGGAGCCGATCATGGCCGTGGAGATAGCGACCCCGGCCGAGACCATGGGGGACGTGCTGGGCGACCTGAATGCCCGGCGCGGCCATGTGCGCGAGATGGTCAGCCAGCACCCCAGCCAGATCATACGCGCCAGCGTGCCGCTGGCGGAGCTGTTCGGCTACGCCACGAGCATCCGCTCGCTGACCAAGGGCCGGGCCAGTTACACCATGGAGCCCATATCGTTTGAAATCGTGCCGGATAACCTTCAGGTCAAACTTTTGAACAGGTGAAAGACGGAATGGAAGAGCAACGCATACGCATCAGGCTGAAATCGTACGACTATCGGGCGCTGGACCAATCCACGAGCGAAATCGTTGAGACCTCCAAGCGGACCGGCGCGCGGGTGGCGGGGCCGATTCCCCTGCCGACGCGGATCGAGCGCTTTTGCGTGAACCGCAGCCCGCACTCGGACAAGAAGTCGATGGAAACGTTCGAAGTGCGCACCCACAAGCGGCTGCTTGACATCATCGGCCCGACGGCCAAGACCGTGGACGAGCTCAAAATGCTCAACCTTCCGGCCGGCGTGGACATATCAATCAAACTGTGAGAGCGATCATGCAGGGAATAATCGGAAAAAAAGTCGGCATGACGAGCATTTTTGACGAACAGGGGCGCCAGGTCCCGGTCACCGTTCTTGAATGCGGGCCGTGCATGGTCTTGCAGCACAAGACCATTGCAAGGGACGGATACGAGGCCGTGCAGCTCGCCTTCGAGGACTGCAGGGAGCAGAGGATGAACAAGCCCGAGCTCGGCGTCTTCAAGAAGGCGGGGCTTGCTCCGAAGCGGCGTCGTTTCGAAATGAAGCTGGAGGCGGGCGACAGCCCGAAGCCCGGCGACCTGATTACAGTCTCGATGTTCGAGAAGGTTGCCTTTGTGGACGTCTCGGCCTATTCAAAGGGCAAGGGATTCCAGGGCGTGGTCCGCAGGCACGGCATGAGAGGAGGCCCGATTACCCACGGCGGCCATTCCAAGCGCCGGATAGGTTCGATCGGGTGCCGCGAACTTCCCGGCAGGATCCATAAAAACAAGAGGATGCCCGGCCAGATGGGCAACACCCGCATAACCCAGCAGAATCTTCAGATTGTCAAGGTGATGCCGGAGGACAATGTCCTGCTGGTGCGCGGCGCGGTTGCCGGTTCGGCGGGCGGAATCGTGCTGGTGCGGAAATCGGTCAAGAAAGGCGCAAAGGAATGAGCAAGCTTCCCATTTGCGACGCGAAAGGCGCGCCGTCAGGCGAGCTGGAGATTCCGGACGGCTTGCTCGAACTCGGCAAGGGCTCGCAGGCGGTTCACGACTCCATAGTGCGCCATTTAGCCGGGATTCGGGCCGGGACGGCGTCAACCCTCGGCAAGGGCGAGGTGGCGGGCTCCAACAAGAAGCCCTGGCGGCAGAAAGGGCTGGGTCGGGCTCGCGCGGGTTACCGTCAGAGCCCCGTGTGGCGGGGCGGCGGCATCGCGTTCGGGCCGCACCCGAGAAGCTACGAAAAGGACATGCCCAAGGCGGTGGCCCGCCTGGCCTTCCGAAGGGCGCTCAGCGAAAAAATTTCGGGCGGCGCCATAAGGGTGATAGAAGCTTTCACCGTCGCCCGGCCGAAGACGCGCGAGTTCGCCGCGCTGCTCAAGGCCTTGAAGGTCGAAGGCCCCGTGCTGTGCGTGACCGGGAAGGCGGATCCGGACGTGATTCGCTCCGCGCGCAACCTGCCGCGCCTTGAAATCGCGGTTGCCAGGGACGTGTCCGTTTTTCAGCTGGTCCGGTATCCGGTGATAGTGGCCGACCGCGCGGCGGTGGGCGTGCTTGAGAAACGGCTCGCAAAGAACAGGGGGGCGGCGTCGTGAAATTACCGTCTTCGATTCTCAAGAGCCTTGCGCTGACCGAGAAAAGCAACAAGCTCGGCGAAACCCTCAACCAGTACGTGTTCCGGGTCGATCCCGGGGCGAACAAGATTGAGATAAGGCAGGCCGTGGAGCGTTTGTTCAAGGTGAAGGTGGAGTCGGTCCGAACCCTGACCCGCGCGGGCAAGAAAAAACGTGAGCGTCGGATGACGTACGGGCGGACATCCTCCTCCAAGCGGGCTTACGTGACGCTCAAGGCGGGCGACAAGATTGATGTAGTTGCGTGAGGAATTGACACATGGCTATCAAGACATACAGACCCACGACCCCGAGCCTCAGGCACACGGCCCTGTCGTCGTTCGAAGACATTACCAGGGACCGGCCGGAGCGGAGCCTCGTGAAAGCTGCCCGGCGCGCCTCGGGGCGCGGCGCCGGCGGCCGCATCAGCGTCCGCCACCGCGGCGGCGGCCACAAGCGCAAAATCCGCATCCTTGATTTCAGGCGCGAGAAATACGGCATTCCCGCAAAGGTGGCGGCCATAGAGTATGATCCCGGCCGGACGGCGCGGATTGCCCTGCTCCACTACGTGGACGGCGAAAAGCGGTATATCCTGGCGCCGAACGGGCTTGCGGTTGGAACCTTGCTGCTTTCCGGGCCCGACGCCGAGCCCTCGGTCGGAAATTCGCTGCCCCTGTCCCGGATTCCGCTCGGGTCGAGCGTTCACAACCTCGAATTGACGCCGGGCCGCGGCGGGCAGCTGGTGCGGTCGGCGGGAATGTCGGCCATTCTCATGAGCCGGGAGGGCGAGATGGCAAACATCAAGCTGCCTTCGGGCGAGGTGCGGATGGTCAGGTCCGCCTGCTACGCCACGGTTGGCCAGGTCGGCAACGCGGACCACGAGAACGTCAGCCTCGGCAAGGCGGGCCGCAAGCGATGGCTGGGCATTCGCCCGACGGTGCGGGGCGTGGCGATGAACCCGGTGGACCACCCGATGGGCGGCGGCGAGGGCCGCGCCACCGGCGGCCATCCCGAGTCGCCGTGGGGCCAGTATGCCAAGGGGCTCAAGACTCGGAAGAAACGCAAATCCAAACGATTCATCATTTCACGGAGAAAGTAGCACATGGCGCGATCGCTCAAGAAGGGGCCGTTTTGCGAGCCGAAACTGATCCTCAAGGTCGAAAAGCGGAACCGGTCCGGGGACAAGAGCCCGATCAAGACCTGGTCGAGGCGGTCCATGGTGCTTCCCGAGTTTGTGAACCATACTTTCGCGGTGCACAACGGGAAGACGTTCACCTCCGTCTTCATCACGGAGAACATGGTCGGCCACAAGCTTGGCGAATTTTCACCGACACGTATTTTCCGCAAGCACGGGGTGCACACGGACAAAGCGGTTGGCCTCAAGAAATAGCGCCGCCTGTCGGACGCGGAGAGAAAGGCTGGAAATGGAAGTTCAATCCGAATTGAAATATGCGCGGATTTCGCCGCTGAAGGCGCAGCCGCTCGCCCGCCGCCTGAAAGGGCTCTCGGTGGGGGAGGCGCTGAACATCGTGAAGGCCACGCGCTGCAAGTCAGCGGCCCTGATAGAGAAGACGCTGAAAGCCGCCGTGGCGGATGTTGAAAACAATCACAAGCTCTCGGCCGAGGATTTCCGGGTCAAGAGCGTGGCGATAGATGCGGGTCCCGGCCTTAAGCGCTTCTGGAGCAGGTCCCGCGGCATGGTGCGGCCGGTCAGGAAGAGAACGAGCCATGTCAAGGTGATTCTGGAGACTGAACAAGGCGGAAAGGAGTAATCTCTTGGGACAGAAGGTCAATCCTATCGGGCTGAGACTCGCCCTGAACAAGAATTGGCGCTCGCGCTGGTACTCCGAAAAGGGCCACTACGCGGAATTTCTCCACGAGGATCTCAAGATAAGGGAAATGGTCCACAAGCGCCTTGAGAACGCGTCGGTGCCGGAGGTTTTGATCGAGCGATCCGCCAACCGGGTCCGAGTTTCTGTTTTCACGGCCCGGCCTGGAATCGTCATCGGGCGCAAGGGCGCGGACGTGGAGAACCTGCGCGAGGAGCTCTGCAAGCTGACGGGCAAGGAAATCCACATGGATATCAAGGAGATCAAGAGCGCGGACCTTAACGCGCAGCTTGTTTCCGAGAACATCGCGGTGCAGCTCGAGCGGCGCGTGTCTTTCAGAAGGGCCATGAAGAAGGCCATGAAAACCGCGATGGACCTCGGCGCGCTTGGCGTGAAGGTACAGGTTTCCGGGCGCCTGGGCGGTGCGGAGCTGGCCCGCCGCGAGTCGTACAAGGAGGGCAAGATTCCCCTTCACACGCTGCGCGAGAACATTGATTACGGCTTCGCCGAGGCGCACAGCGTGGCGGGGAAGATCGGCGTGAAGGTCTGGCTCTGCAAGAAGCCGGAAGAGAACGAGGAAAAGCAGGGAGGAGCACGCCGTGCCGCTAATTCCTAGCAGGGTGAAGTTCCGAAAGGTTCAGCGCGGGGTGATGAAGGGCGCGGCGACCTCCGGGAACCGGATTTCGTTCGGTGAGTACGCCATCCAGTCCCTCGGGACCGCATGGGTGGAGAGCAAGCAGATCGAGGCCTGCCGCGTGGCCATAAACCGCCACCTCAAGCGAAAGGGAAAGGTCTGGGTCCGGATATTCCCCGACAAGCCGATCAGCAAGAAGCCCCTGGAAACCCGAATGGGGAAGGGGAAGGGCGCGCCCGAGTACTGGGTGTGCGTGGTGAAAAGCGGGCACGTTCTGTTCGAGGTGGATGGCGTGACTGAAGGCACCGCCAGGGAGGCCCTTCGCCTGGCTTCCGCAAAGCTGCCGATCCGAACCAGGTTTGTGTCGCGGAAAACAGCGTTTTGAGGAACCAATGAAAGCGAAGCAGTTCAGGGAGCTTTCGGCCGAGGAGTTGGAGCAGCGGCAGCGCGAGCTCGTCAAGGAGCATTTCGATCTTCGGATCAAGAAATCCGCGGGCAAGCTGGACAATCCCGTCCAACTGCGGCTGATCCGCCGCGATGTCGCGCGGGCCCGGACCATTCTTCGAGAGAAGTCAAGCCAACAAGAGGGGGCCCGGAATGCCTGAGATCGTGCCCGGCAGGGGAGTGCGCAAACATAGGACAGGAATGGTTGTTCGCCGTTCAATGGACAAGACCGCCCTTGTGGAGGTTGAGCGCCGCGTGCGGCACCCGGTCTACGGGAAGGAACAGCGCAAGACGAGCAAGTTCTACGTGCATGATGAAAAGAACGAGACAAAGGTCGGCGACAAGGTTACGATTGTCGAGACCCGGCCGTTGAGCCGCCTGAAGCGCTGGCGCCTGGTAGAGGTTCTTGACCGGTCCGGCGGCGCCGGCGGGAGCGCGACATGATTACCGAGGAAACAGTTCTTGATGTTGCGGACAATTCCGGCGCGCGGATCGCGAAATGCTTTCGCATTCTCGGGCAGAAGAGGAACTGCGCCCACATCGGAGACCTGATCAAGGTCGCCATTCGCGACGTGCAGCCTGGCGGCCTGCTGAAGAAGGGCGAAGTCAAGCTGGCCGTAGTGGTGCGGACCCGCTACCCGATCCGCAGGCCGGACGGGTCGTCGCTTCGCTTTGACTCGAACGCGGTCGTGATCATCGACGACAAACTCAACCCCATCGGAACCCGCATTTTCGGGCCCGTGGCGCGGGAGCTTCGAGACAAGAATTTTGCAAAGATTGTCACCCTGGCGCCGGAGGTCATCTGAACATGGCGACCAAGCTGCATTTGAAGAAAAACGATGTTGTGGTGGCCGTCGCCGGAAGTGACGCCGCGGGCAAGAAGACCGGAAAGGTCCTCCAGGTGCTGGCCGCGCGAGGCCGCGTGATCGTCGAGGGGCTGCACTTCGTGAAGAAGCATGTCAGGAAGTCGCAGGAGCGGCCGCAGGGCGACATCATCACCAAGGAGTCGTCTGTCTCGGCGTCAAACGTGATGCTGTTCTGCCCCCACGACAAGAAGGGCGTGAAGGTTTCGCGCACCCGGCTCGAGGATGGGCGGGTCGTGCGCAAGTGCAAGAAATGCGGGCATCTTTTTGACTAGGCCCGCGTCAGCGGGAAGGCATTTTCTATGGCAAGGTTGAGAGATAAGTACTATCAGGAAGTTCTTCCCGGCCTGGTGAAGGCGCGGGGTTACGCGAACGTCATGCAGGTTCCGCGCATGCTCAAGATCGTGGTGAACATGGGCGTGAACTCAACGGTCGAGAAGGACGTGTTCAAGTCGCTGACGGACGACCTGGCGCGGATAACGGGGCAGCGCCCGCAAATCAGGAAGGCGCGCAAGAGCATATCGAATTTCAAGCTTCGCGAGGGAATGTCGGTCGGCGCGCGGGTGACGCTGAGGGGGCGGAGGATGTACGAGTTCTTCGACCGCCTGGTGAGCACCGTCCTTCCCCGGCTTCGCGATTTTCGCGGGCTGTCACGGAGCAGTTTCGACAGGATGGGGAACTACACGTTCGGGCTGACGGAGCAGACCATCTTTCCGGAGATAGACGCGGACAGCGTCAAGAAGGCCCATGGCATGGATATAACGATCGTCACCACGGGAAGGAATGCCGACGAGGCGCGCGAAATGCTCCGCGCCATGGGCATGCCCTTCGCCGCGGGCCCGGGAGCGAAGTGATAGCGCTTTTCGGGCGGAACAATGGAAAGGGAGAACAGGCTTGGCCAAGACATCATTGATCGTTAAATCGCAGCGGGCGCCGAAGTTCAGCACGCGGGCTTACACGCGGTGCCGCCGGTGCGGCCGGCCGCGCGCCGTGATTCGCAAATTCAAAATGTGCCGCCTATGCTTCCGGGAACTGGCGCTGGTGGGCCAGATTCCGGGTGTGATCAAGGCGAGCTGGTAGGCGGCTGCGCTGGAGGGCGTTGTGCCGGCGAAGGCCGGGCGTGGGCGGGGCGCCGGGACAATGGAGCATGAAAGGTTGAAAAAGCGGGTTATTCTATGAGTGTGTCAGATCCGATTGGCGACATGTTGGTCCGTGTCAGAAACGCGAACATGGCCGGGCTCGAAACGGCGGACATTCCGTTCTCCAAGATGAAGGAGGCCATTGCCCGCGTGCTGAAGAAGGAGGGTTTTATCCGCGACTTTGCCGCCGAGGGCGGCGGGGCGAAGAAAATCCTCAGGATCTACCTGAAATACGGCGGGGGCCGGAAGCCTGAGCCGGTCGTGCGGGGCCTCAGGCGGATCAGTTCGCCCGGGCTGCGCCGGTACGTCAAGAAGACGGCCGTCAAACCGGTGCGATTCGGCACGGGAATAGGCATCGTGAGCACGTCCAAGGGGATCATGTCGGACGACGAAGCCCGCAGGCAGGGGCTGGGCGGCGAGATGTTGTGCGCGGTCTGGTGAGAGAAGGGAGCGATTGACGATGTCGAGAATCGGTATCAAACCGGTGGCCATTCCGAAGGGCGTCGAGGTCAAGGTTGATGGCGGAAGGCTCTCGGTGAAAGGGCCCAAGGGCAGCCTTTCAATGGCCGTGAATCCGCTGGTAGAAGTCCAGCTTGAGGGCTCGTTGGTAAAAGTGGCCCGGAAGCAGGAAACGGAGCAGACGGGGGCGGTTCACGGGATGGTCCGCAGCCTGATCGTGAACATGGTCAAGGGCGTGTCCGAAGGCTATACCCGGGCGCTCGAGATACAGGGAGTGGGCTTCAAGTCGGCGGTCCAGGGGCGCAAGGTTACGTTTTCGCTGGGATTCGCGAACCCTCTTGACCTGGCGATCCCGGAAGGCGTGGACGTCAAGGTCGCAGAGAACGTGAACATTACCGTGGCCGGCGTCGACAAGCAGGTTGTGGGAGATTTTGCGGCGCGGATACGCTCGCTGTATCCGGCTGAGCCGTACAAGGGCAAGGGCATCCGTTTCAAGGGCGAACACGTGCGACGCAAAGTCGGAAAGACGGTGGCGTAACATGAAAGTTAAGAACAGGCAGGACGCCCAGAAACGGCGGCACCTCCGCATCGGCAACAGGGTTCGCGGCACGGCGGAGCGCCCGCGAATGTGCGTCAAAATCACGAACCGGCATATCCATGTGCAGTTCATAGACGACCGCGCGGCGGCAACCCTGGCCGCGGCATCCACGACGCAGGCCGGGAACAAGGTGGAAAAGCTGAACGTGGCCGCGGCTGTGGCGATCGGCAGGAAAGCCTCGGAAGCGGCCAGGAGCAAGGGAATAGCCGCCGCTGTCTTTGATCGCGGAGGCCATGTCTATCACGGGCGGGTAAGGGCAATTGCGGAGGCGGCGCGAGCCGCGGGAATAAAATTATGATCCAGGACCAGAGCCAGGGACGCAGGGGGCCGAGAGGCCGCAGGAGCAGGGACGCTTCCGACATGGATGCCGAGCATTCGGGGTCGGACATCGAGGAGTACATTTTGAGGATCAACCGGTGCTCGAAGGTGGTCAAGGGCGGCAGGCGCCTGAGCTTCAGCGCGGTGGTCGTGGTCGGGGATCACAAGGGCCGGGTGGGCTTCGGCCTGGGAAAGGCCAACGAAGTCGCCGATGCGATCCGGAAAGGCGGCGAAGTGGCCCGCAAGCGCATGGTGTCCCTGACCATTGCCGGGGATACCATTCCGCACGACGTGATAGGGCGTTTCAGCGGGGCCGAAGTGCTCCTGCGCCCGGCCGCGCCCGGAACGGGCGTGATAGCCGGCGGCGGCGTGCGCGCGATAATGAGCCTTGCCGGCGTGCGAAACGTTCTTTCGAAATCCCTCGGGAGCAACAACAAGCTTAACGTCGTGTATGCGACGCTGGATGCGCTTCAACAGTTGAGAACCAAGGAACAGTCCGACCGGCTGCGCGGCTTGGCATCCTGAAGCCCGATTCGCCTTGCCGGCCCGATGCCAAGGAGACAAGATTCCAATGAGCTCTATCAGCCTGAACACCCTGAGCAACACGCCTGGGGCGCGGCGCCCGCGCAGGACGCGCGGCCGCGGCAATGCGTCCGGCCTGGGCGGAACCAGCGGCCGCGGCCACAAGGGGCAATTCGCCCGGTCCGGGCACAAGCACAAGGCCGGATTCGAGGGAGGCCAGATGCGGTTGATCCGCCGGGTTCCCAAGCGCGGGTTCAACCACAGCGGAAAACGGGTGTTCGCCCTGGTGAGCGTGGGCTCGCTGAAGTCGTTCGCGGCCGGGACGGAAGTCACGCCCGCGTTGCTTGCCTCAACCGGACGCGTCAAGGGCCGGTTCGACGGCGTCAAGGTCCTGGGCGGCGGCGAGCTGGACGTCAAACTATCCGTCAAGGCGCATGCGTTCAGCGCGTCGGCCCGGGAGAAAATAACCGCGGCCGGCGGGGCTTGCGAGGTTCTGGCTTAGCCAAACGAAAGGCCCGGCTCAAAAAATGTTTTCCGCGTTCGTAAATTCCTTCAAGATCCCGGAGCTGCGCAAGCGCATTTTCTTCACCATGGGCCTTGTCTTTCTGTGCAGGCTCGTCTGCATAGTGCCAACGCCCGGCGTGGATGTCGCAACGCTCCAGAGCCTTGCGCACGCGGCGTCATCGAGGGGCGGCGGACTTCTCGGGCTGGTGGATCTGTTCAGCGGCGGCGCGGTCAGCCAGTGCGCGATAGGCGCCCTTGGCATAATGCCGTACATAAGCGCCTCGATCATTCTTCAGCTTCTGACGGCGGTGATACCGACGCTTGAACGCCTGGCGCGGGAAGGCGATTCGGGGCGGCAGAAGATATCTCAGTACACCAAGTACCTGACTGTCGGCCTGTGCCTCGTGCAGTCGTATTTCATAGCCAAGTTGCTGGAGAATCCCTCCGCGCTCTTCGGAAGCGAGGCGCGGATCGTTTTGAACCCCGGGCTGGGCTTTGAGCTGCTGACGGTGACGAGCGTGACCACGGGCACTCTGCTGCTGATGTGGATGGGCGACCAGATAACCGCCAGCGGCATCGGCAACGGCATTTCGCTGATCATCACCGTGAATATCACCAGCCGCCTGCCGGGCGCAATCTCGGCCTTGATAACCATGTTCCGGCCGACCGGCGGAGGGGAGAGTGCGTTCTCGATATTCCACCTTGCCGGGCTCCTGGTAATGGCATTCCTCGTCATCGCGGGAACGATTGCGGTGACCCAGGCGGTCAGGAAAATACCAGTGCAATATGCGAAGCGGGTCGTGGGGCGGAAGGTCTACGGCGGTCAGAACACGTACATGCCTCTGCGCGTGAACTATTCTGGCGTCATGCCGATCATCTTTGCCTCGGCCATTTTGATGTTTCCGCAGAAGCTGCTGGACATGATGCCTTTCGAGTTCTGCAAGAGAATGGCGGCGTCGTTCGCCGTGGAGGGCGGTTCTTACATGATCTTCTACGCGCTGCTGATTCTTTTCTTCTCTTATTTCTGGGTGGCGACGGTGTTCAATCCAGTGCAGATCGCGGACGATTTGAAAAAAGCGGGCGGCTACGTGCCCGGCATTCGGCCAGGGACTCCCACGGCCGAATTTCTCGACCGCACCATGACCCGGATAACCCTTGCGGGCGCCGTGTTCCTGACAATCATAGCGG